>JBLNEJ010000530.1:0-4820 GCA_050262535.1 Clostridia bacterium | reverse complement strand
AAACGTCCAACTGCTGTATATGTTCACGTACAATGGCTTTCATTGTGAATCCTCTCCTCACACAATGTAGTCGACGTAAATCGATTTGTTTACGCCCTGCAGGATGATCTTGATGCGGTCGTTTTTCTTCAGCTCCTTGCCCTGGCTGGCATCCAGCACCCGTCCTGCCTTCTCGATGGTGCATGGGGAGTTGTTCTGGATGATCAACGTGTCATTTTTGCCGGGCAAAAACAGTACCTTCTCGGTCTCCTGCAGCTCCGGTGCCAGCTGCAACAGCTGATGCAGCTTCACCTTGCCTTTGAAGGCGTTCAGTTTTTTGTATTGCGGGCTCGTTTTGTCGCCCGTATCCTCGTCGCAGATTTCGATAGCTACCTGTCCGATAAAGCCTTTGTTCGCCTTTTTGACCGCCGCCATCACGTACAAGCCGGCAGCGATCAGAACGGCTGCCCCCGCTACGATCCCTGCGACCAACAGCCACGGGAACGGCTTGTCCTCTGCTACTGGTCCGGGTTGTTGTGGTGCGGGTGTTGCAGCGCCTCCCGAGGCATCGATGACAACCGGTTGTGTCTCCCGATAAAAGCTCGCTGCTTCCGCCTTCAGCTTCACTTCATAGTTGTGCGCATCCGGCACCTTGAAGCTGCCTTCAAATCCGCTGCCCGTGTTGGTGAGCGGCACTTCATGCACCTGCTTGGCGGTGACATCGTTCACAACCAGTGAAGCCTTCATCTGCTTGTACACATCCGGGCTTGTCACTTTTTGCCCATTGGTGACAAGCGCTGCCTTGAAGTTGATGACATCGCCGACGCTGTAGGTTTTCACCGAGATCGGCTCCATCTCAAGCTGCAGATCGTAGTTGAACACCATGCTGATGTCGATCTTGTCCTGGGTCACACCTTTCACCTGCAGCTTCCAGTCTCCCTGCTGCGGCGAAATGATTTTTACCATCGAGTACGCCTTGGAACGAGCGAGCTGGATGTCTCCCGACGGAATGCTCGCTTCCTTGCCATCCGGGCGGAACAGCTTCACCTCGACCGGCTTGGCCGACATGATCGAGATGTTGGCCTCAAGCACGTTGGAGTTCGGAACCGGTATCGTTACTTCCTGATACTGTCCGTTGGCCGTCAAGCTTTTCAGCGGAACGACCTTCAGCTTCAGATGGTCGGCAAAAATCGCGCTCAAAATTTTTGGCAGCTGATCCGCTGTGCTTGCCTCGAAAAACTTGCCCTGCGTATCAGCGGCGATTTTTTTCAAGGCATCCTTGTTCAGCTGTCCGTCCGCATTCAGTCCGATCGTGTAGACCGGATAGCCCTTGTCCTGGGCGATTTTGATCGCGGCCTGCAATTGCGCATCGGACTGCTGCTGGGTCTGTGCTCCGGCTTTATTCAAGAAGTTGTTGCCATCAGCGAGCAACACGATCATCGGATAGTTGGCAGCATCTCGCCCGGAGTCGAGAATTTTGACCGCTTCGTCTACGCCTACCGCAATGTCGGTGTACGCTCCCTTTTGCAGGCTGTCGATGAAATCTTTGATTTCCTGCTTGTCCTGTACCGAATTTACTTTCAGCAGCGCTTTTTCCCGCTCGATTTTGTCCGTATAGGCGACGACCCCGATCTTGTTTCCTTGAACAGAGGTCATATCGACAAACATCTTCATCGCCTCGGAGCTGATGTTGTGCTTGTCGCTTTTCGTCATCGAGTTGCTGACATCGACGACCAGTACGGCATCGAGCTTGTCTGCATTTGTTTGTGCCGACACTTGTTGGACGGTTGTAACCTGTACGAAAAGAACGAAAATAATAGCAAAAAACCAGATGGCTTGTCTCAGTTTCAGAACCATGTTCGTGCCTCCGACCGTTTTGAAAGGTTGATATTAAAGAGCTCTGTAGTAAAATAATTGAATATCTAGCAAACTTTTGTTCCTCTCTTCCCTCCATTTTATTCTACAATCTTTTTAGAAGGCAATTGCGATGGATGTTTGGGAAAATTGGATATGGTTGTAAAAACACGCGTTGTGAGCTTCTGGGAGAAAAGACTCACTACCTGTTATACGTAACGGTTCGTCATTAAGTTACATGTTGGATGCTTTGCATTCGACAATCTTCAACAAGTCTCAATCACAGGAGAATGCTGTATGTGGATGTATTTCTTTTTGGCGATCGCTTTCGCTTATGTCGGCGTTGCCCTGCTTCGGCTGTACGGGCACAAAAAACGGCACCGCTCCGATGCCGAAATCGATCAACTGCTGATTACCTTGCTGAACGAGGAGAAGGGAAACCATGAAAAAAAAGCTAGCCGTCCAGTTTAACGAGAGCCAGAAGACCCGCTTTGTTGTTCAGCGGCTGCGACGCTGCAAGCACTGCGGCACGTATTCCGTGCAAGCCTCCCACCGCTGCTCCTCCTGCAAACGGGATCACGCGTATGATTTGGTACAAGCCATTGCACGCAAGCTCACCCGCAGAAAGGTCCAGAGCCGCGCGCTATCGCTTGGCATCCTGCTCTGCCTGGCTGTTCTTGGAGCCGGGACGCTCAAGCAGCTGCTGATCAGCATCGGTGCCGGACTTGTCCTTGCTGCGCTCCTGTTCTGGATCCAGAAGCGGCTTGGCGGCTACGAGCGGGCAGTCCATTTCCAGCAATTGCTGCAGGCGGAGCATGGGAAGATCAAGGCTGACCTGCTGCACGACCTCGACAGGATCGCTGTGGACATCAAGGAAGAACGGCTCAAGGAAGCCTATGAAAAATTGCGCGAGCTCGGGTACTTTTTTCACAACGATCCGATCAAACGGGCGAAGCTCGCTTGCCTGAACCGGATGGTGCTGCGCAACGACATGGAGCTTGAGCTTGAGTCGCTCATTCCGTCCGGATATGACAGAAGCTTCGTGGACTATTTGCGCAAGGTTGCCCAAGTCAAGCGTTCATTGATCAAAAAAGCGGTGCTTGACTATGTGGTTACGTACAAGCACGCCATTTTGCAACACGAGCACGGTGTTGAAATATTGGCCAATGTGGCCGGCGCTGCCTTGCGGATGAAGCCGTACATTGATGCGTATTACGATTTTATTCTGGAGTTTTTGGAGTATTTGCCGAAGGAACGCCTGCTGCGTTTGGCGAAGCTGGCCAGCCAACATCGGCAGGAGTGGGAGGAGCTGTATCAACGAACCGAAGAGTTGGTCAATTCGCGCTATTCGTTTGATCCGGATTTTCGCGGCATTTTCCAAAGGGGAACAGCCGGATGAATACGTACAAAAAAACAACGCTGACCCGCAATGTTTTGCTCGTTCTGTTTAGTTTGGCGCTCATCGCCGTTTTGCTCAAGCTCGTTTTCGCCGCTCGGGAAATCTCGCTTGTGAAGGAAGCGCAAGCGTATTACGAGAAAAACAATCTGGTGCAGGCGGAAGAGCGCTATGCCCGGGCTGCAGCAATCGATGTCATTTCCTACGGAGATCCGCAGATGCGCAGCACGCTGTCCGCCCTCACCCCGATTCGCACAGAGCTCGAATCGCTGGCTAGCCAAGTCGATGCTGCACAGGCTGCTTCCGATTTCGCGGCGATGCGGGGAATCTACACAAGCTACGCGAAACTGAAACAGGCGCAGCAGCCCAATCCGAAGGAAGCGGCTTTTTTCCAGACGATCAGTGCAAGGCTTGGCATCGAGAACAAGCTCAGCGCCTTCTTTACACAGGAAAAGACACGGGCAATCGCCCTGATGGAGTCCAACCTGAAAAAACGCAATTACGAGAACGAATCGTTCGTATCGAAACTGATTGCGATTCCGGATGCATACTATGGCGGCAAGAAGGATGATGAGCTGACCGCTCTGTTCAAAAATTATGACCGCAAAAAGTTCAAGGATATCAAAGAAAACCGCGACTTCGCCGAGGTCGTCGCGATGACAGCCAAAAGCTTGCGCACGTACAAGCAGGAATCGTTTCAGGCCGATTGGCTCGTCGACTTGATCGAACAGTACGGCAAGCAAAAGCTGTTGAAGGAAAGCAAGCTGAGCGATGTGGCCGATTTTATCGAGCATGCGAAGGTGTTGGAACAGTTGCGCGACGTGCTGCCGGAAGCATCTGACGTTTTTACCCTGATTACGGACAAGATTGACAGCTTTATGAAGTATGCCGATGATTTTGCCAATCGCAATCTGTTTGAGCGGGCTCTTGCACTGTATCAAGAGCTGGGGGCCTACACCAAAACCGGCAGCTATATTGCCGATCTGGAGGAACGCTGGCTTGGACGAGAGCCAATTCGTCTGCTGCAAAAACAATACCCGGACAAAACGTTCCACAACGTTGCACAAGGGGAAAACAAATGGGGAGCATCGGCTTATATGGCCGCGCTTGCTGATGATCAAACGCTCTATTACGCGGCGAAACTGGAGGATGGCACGGTGCGGATGCTGGAGATGCCGCTTGACCGCGCGTTGAAGGTGAAACAAATCACGGTTCCCGATGCGGTGACGGAATCGGATCGCCCGGTCATCCTCGTTGAAGCGGCTTCAGCCAATCGCAAGTCCACCTATATCGGCTATGAGGTACTGCAAGCGCAGCTGAGCAAGCTGTTTGAAATCGAGGCGGATGGGCTGTCCGTCGAAAAACCCGGCACGTTGCTTCTCACAAATGCCGTCGGGGATGGGGAAAACCACACGGCGCCCTATACGTTCATCAATGGGACGTTAACGTTCGCCGGTGAGAAGCCGACCGTGGAAAGCGGAACGACAGACCCATCTTCGTCGCCTGCGGAGGGAGCTTCGCCACCTACGGAAACTGCGCCCGAACAGCAACCGCCGGCATCTCCTGCGGAGCTTGTCCTGCCAAACGTAAC
>JBLNEJ010000529.1:0-5598 GCA_050262535.1 Clostridia bacterium | reverse complement strand
CCAGCAATGCTTGCTCGCCGATAACGGGCTTGGCTTGCAAGTCCGTCAACGTGGCTGCCATTTGCTCGCGCAGCTGTGCCTCCTTTTGGTACTGCTCCAGCTGCTGTCGAACCAACAACGTGTGCTTTTTCCCTTGTTCCTCTGCTTCGTCCGCTTCCTGCTTGAGTTGTTGCATTTGGGCAAGCTCGCGTTCCCATGCCAGCTTCCGATCGCGCAGGGCTACTACCTTTTTGCGCTCCTCCGGGGTCACCACACTTGCCTTGCTCTCGCTTTCAAGTGCTTCTCGCATTTGCTGCCAGCCAACAAGCTCTTCCCTTTTCTGGGTAAGCTTCAAAGACAGGCTCATCTGCTCAGTCTCAAGCGCTTGCAGCGCATTCACCCAGCCTGACAGCTCTGTGTGCAATTGAGCCAGCTCCTGTTCCCATTCGATCGCCTCTGCGAGCTTTCCCTTTTGCTCAAGCAATCGCGGCTCCTCGCTGCGCATGTCAGTCTGTGATTGCTGGAATACTTGTTCACAACGCTGCTGCTCCTGAAGCGTGGCTTCCCTCTTGACTCGAAGCAGCTCAAGCCTTTGCGTCCATTGCTCGTGCTCCTGCGCCAGCTGATTAACCTTCTCCAACTGCGGCCAGATGCGGATGGCAGCCTCAATGAAGCGGCATTGCTCCTCCATCGCCTCGATCTCCTGCTTTCGCTCCTCCAGCTGTGCCAGCTGCAATTCGATCTGTTGCCATTCACTTTGCCAGCTGCGAATCTGTTCAAGCTCCTCTTTACGCTCCTGCAGGACGAGGCGCTGCGCACTGTAGTTTTGCTCCAAATCGAGCGCTTGCTGAAGCTCTTCGGCTGCCTGTGCCAGTGCGTCTGGCCCGGCATCGCCCAACCCTGCCAACTCCTTTTCTGTGCGATGCAAGCTTTCCTTGTTCATCTCGACCGTTGCACGAATGCGTTCGTTCAGCTTCTCTCCATATTCATGCAGATGGAAAATACGCTGCAGCATCTCATTGCGTTCGCTGCCCTTTAATGTAAGGAACTTGGAAAACTGCCCCTGCGGCAGCACAACCGCACGGGTAAAATCGCTAAGCGTCAAACCGAGAAGCTGCTCTACCGCCTGTGTCGCCGACGTTGCCCGCGATTCGAGCACATGATCCTCTTCTCCCTCTGCCGTCGCCCGCTCAATCAGACGCACCTCTGGCTGCCGTTTCTTCCCTTTCTTATCCAAGCCAAATTCACGTTCAATGGTATACCGCTTCCGTCGTGCATGATGCCCAAGTTCAAACGTAAACGAAACAAACAGGCGCTGTTCGTGCTGATTCAACGACTCCTGCGGATGCGAGCCCCCGCCTGTCCGCACGACCTGCCCGTAGAGCGCCAGCGTAATTGCATCGAGAATCGTCGATTTGCCGCTGCCCGTCGGCCCAAAGATCCCGAACAAGCCGGCTGCGCACAGCGTCTCAAAATCAATCTCCACCTGTTCTCGATAGCTATGCAGCCCTGCAATCTGCAAATGGATTGGTTTCATGCCGACTCCCCTCCCGAATCAGGCCGGTCTTCGCTCGCCATCAACCGGGCGTACAATTGTACGATCCGCTCATCCGGCTGCATACCCTTCTTGCGTTCATAAAATCGCCGGAATAGCTGCTCCGGACTCATCGCCGTCCGATCCTCCCGCTCATCCGCTTCCGTCTGCTCCGCTCCGTCATCTTTTATCGGGACACGCTGGATTTTGAGAAAATTGTCGCTCATTTTTTTCAACCGTTGAAACTCGGCCGGATCAATCGTATCGCTCACATACAGCTCCAAATCAATCCATGCGTCCGCATCACGTCCCTCGGCAAGCCATTGCTCGACCTGCGGGATTCCTCCTGTCGCCTTCCAGCGTGCCAGCGGCTTGCCACTCTGCACATACACAATCTCTTCTTCAATCGCTTCTCCGGGCACGATCGTAAGCAGCACGACCGCCTTGCTCTGACCTGCTTCGGAAAAGCTGTACGCAAGCGGTGATCCGCTGTAGCGAACCAACGGCTTGTCCGAAAGCTTTTGCAGCCGATGCAGGTGTCCCAGTGCAACATAATCAGCCTTTTGCGGGAATGCCTGAAGCATGACGCTATGCGTGCCGCCTATCTGAATCGGGCGCTCGGAATCGGTCTCATGCCCGCCCATCACAAACAGATGGCTCATCACCAGATTCACCGTATCGTCGCGAAAATGCTCTGCAAGCTCGGCAAGCAGCGTCGCAATCCGTTCAGAAAACGCTAGCTGCATCTGCTCCGGCGAAAAGCTCTCGCTGATCAATTCGCGCAGTCTCGCTTCGGACGGGTACGGCAGCGCAATGATCACCGCAGAATGATCCACACCCGGGACTGTAATCTCAAACCACGAAGGTCCTGCCTGCAGCACGCGAACACGCTCTGTCGAGGCATCCTTTCTGGAGCAGAATGGCGCTTCCTTCGGCAATCCCAGCAAAACAATTCCATGCTTATGCGCTAACGGTGCCGCTGCACGAACACGCTCCGGCTGATCATGATTGCCCGCGATTACAACGACGCCGCGCGTGCCATTGTTTGAAAGACGCTCAAGCGCATCATAAAACAGCTCCTCCGCCCACGCTGGCGGATTGACTGAATCGTATACATCTCCCGCGATCAAGACGAGATCGACTTTTCGTTCATCCGCGATATGGCACAGCTCGTCCACAAATGCCTCCTGCTCGGCACGTCGGTCGTGCCCCTCAAGCAATCGGCCGAAATGCCAGTCAGCCGTATGTAGAATCCGCATCCTCTCACCTCTATCGATCATGTGTTTGCATATATGTATTCTATCAAAAGAAAGCGCTCCGGGACAAAAAAATACTGGAAAACGATGCAAAATCCCTCTTCTTGCATACCTTTTCTCCTTTTAGGAAAAAATGTCCAAATACAGATCAGGAGGTGGGCACACAGCGTGAAAGATAACAGCAACCTGAAAGGAACGTTCTTTCTGGTCATGGTGCTTGGCGTATTGATGATCGTAAGCTGGTTTTCCATCTTTGGCTTGTATCTCAGCAGACAGTAAGGGAGGATAAGCTGTGTTTGGAATTGATCTCCCGCGTTACGAGAAGATTTGGCTATGGTTTGGCGTTGTCACGCTTGTCATTTTCCTGGTGATTAGTGGAGTTATGGCTGTTGTCATGAAACATAATCCCGCAGACGGGCACCAAAAAACGGTGCTTCCTGAGCAGGTTTTGGCCACGCCGCCTTTTGACAAGCCGGGTATCTACCCGTTGGGCAACAATCAGTACGAAATGGTAATGGTGGCGCAGGCATTTCGTTTTCTTCCCGCCACTCCCCAGATTCCGGTCGGGGCAACCGTTCATTTTCGTGTAACCAGTCCGGATGTCGTTCACGGGATTGCCATACCGGGAACAAACGTCAACATGATGGTTCTGCCAGGACATGTTACCGAGTTCACCTACACGTTCAAGAAGCCTGGCGAGCATCTCTTGCTCTGCAATGAGTATTGTGGCGTAGGGCACCACATCATGATGGCAAAAATTCTGGTTCAATAATTGAGAGGATGTGATAGACATGGCGGAAGGGGTAAACAAGGGGTTCGGGGGCGCGACCGTTGCAGGAAGCCATTTTTGCTTTCACTCTTCAGACAAGCTCCTGATCCAGGCCCATATCGGCTTTTCTTACTTCGCCTTGCTGCTTGGGGCGTTGGCAGGCGTACTGCAAACGTTGCAGCGAACCGGCGTCATCCAGTTGCCCTCAGCGTTGGGGTATTACCAGTTGCTTACGTTCCACGGGGTGTCGCTTGCCCTTGTTTTCACCACCTTTTTTATCATCGGCTTTCTCTACTCGGGTGTGGCCAAAACGGTCGGGGAAGCCTTGTCTGCCGGCGAACGAATGTGGGCGTGGATCGGCTTTTTCGTGATGGTCGCCGGAACGCTGCTTGCGCTTGCTCCGATCGGGACAAACGATGCCTCGGTGCTATATACGTTTTACGCGCCGCTCAAGGCATCCCCACTGTTTTACATCGGGCTGGCCGGGTTGGTTGTCGGCAGCTGGTTTAGCAGCATTGCGATTTTCATGGCATTCATGCGCTGGCGAAAAGCAAACAAAGGCAAGTCCTCCCCCTTATTCGCCTATATGGCGGTCGCTACCATGATTATGTGGGATATTTCCACGCTTGGGGTGGCCATCGAAGTGGTCGTTCAGCTGATTCCATGGTCGCTCGGATGGGTAGAACGGGTAGATGTGTCACTCAGTCGGACACTCTTCTGGTATTTCGGGCATGCACTGGTGTATTTCTGGCTGCTGCCCGCCTATATTTACTGGTACATCAACGTGCCACGGCTGGTGCAGGGACGCATTTTCAGCAACTCGCTTCCCCGGCTGACCTTTATCCTGTTCATCCTGTACTCGATTCCGGTCGGGCTGCATCATCAATTCAACGAGCCGGGCATCGATTCGTTCTGGAAATTCGTGCAGACCGTGCTTACGTTTTTTGTTGTCATCCCCTCCTTCATGACGGCCTTTTCCCTGTTGGCAACGTTTGAGCTGGCAGGGCGATCACGCGGGGGGAAAGGGCTGCTCGGCTGGCTGACCAAGCTTCCCTACAAGGATGTACGCTTTCTCGCACCTTTTCTCGGGATGGTCATCTTCGTGCCGGCAGGGATCGGTGGGATTATTAACGCCAGCTATCAGCTGAACCAGGTGGTGCACAATACGCTTTGGGTCACGGGCCACTTTCATCTGACGCTGGCATCCAGTGTCATTCTCACCTTTTTCGGCATATCCTACATGCTGATTCCGCTCTTGACCGGCCGTACCTTAACCAAGACGCTGAACCATCTCGGGATTGTGCAAGCAATCGTCTGGGTCATCGGCATGGGACTTATGTCAGGCGGGATGCATGCGGTCGGCCTGCTGGGTGAACCGCGGCGAATCAGCTACACGACCTATAATGACGCGCTCATCGCACAGGCATGGATTCCGTATCGGCAGATGATCGCTTTGGGCGGAGGCATTCTGTTTACCGGGATTATCCTGTTCCTGTTCATTGCCACCTATTTGTGGTTCTTGGCCCCGAAATCGCAGACCGTCAATGAATATCCGATCGGTGAGGTCGATCCCTTGCACAATAACCCTCCCTACATTCTGGAGCGCTGGACGATCTGGATCGGAGTTGCGGTAGCCCTGGTGCTGTTTGCGTATACGATGCCATTCGCGCAAATGTTTATTCATCCTGCTCCCGGGGCATTGCCAATGAGAACCTGGTAATGGACCTCCAATAAATGAGCGTGAAAAAACCGCACCCACTAATAAATGGGGTGCGGTTCTTTTGTATTTTCCGATTGTATTGTCTGGCTTCGTATCGTCTGTTCCTGCGGTGCCTTTATCGACTGCAAACAGAGGTATGACAAGACGCTGAACAGCATGGTGATCACAATCGAGTGAAAAATGGTAGCGAACAAACTTAGCTGGGACAAAACGACAAATCCGCCGCTCAACACCTGAACCGAAATCAGGATAAACGCGACGATGCTGCCCCAGTAAATATCGCGGCGCGTTTCCTTGTAATGCCGAATCGCAATGATCATCACGGACAATACAAGAAAAA
>JBLNEJ010000528.1:0-4014 GCA_050262535.1 Clostridia bacterium | reverse complement strand
GCGCTGTCCATCGACAGGCTGTAATAATGCTGATTGTGCTCGCTCAGATCAGCCATCCCCTTGACCGTATCGTCATGAACTGCAAACAGGCACGGCTGGCGATTGACGAATGTTTTGCCCGACATCGCTTCCCCCGGCTTTAGCTTGATGTGCCGGTAATGCTCCATATTAAAGCCGTAGCCCTTGCGAACCACGAGCCGGTCACTCTCCGGGTCGTACAGAAAAATCGCCCCGGCATCTGCCGCGTGTATCACCTTCATCACTTCCTGCATCAGCAGCTCCAGGATGTCATCGAGGTTAAGCGTCGAGGTAAGCACCTGCGCAGTGTGCAATACGGCTTTCCATTTGTCTTTGTGCTCGTCCATCTGTTCTGTCGGCCTCCCCTTGCTCTTTATCGTGATTCTAGCGAAAACCGGCGGCGGTTGCATTAGAAATTTGGTGGGTGAAGATATGCTGGAACCACGAAGGTTTCCTGTGAAAAAACGGGCAGCATAGCGAGATTGTTATAATTTGTAAAAGAGCAATGCTGGAATCGGAATGAGAACGTATAATTGATGTAGAAATGCTTTGATATCTGCTACATGGTAAGGTGTGAGATAGATGGAGAAACAGAAGTTAATACGTATCTTTGATAAGCAAGCAACCCAATACGAGAAAAAAAGAGAAGATCTAAATCAAAAACGTTGGCGTCAGCATCTTGTAAGTCAAGCGAAAGGCGAGGTGCTTGAGCTTGCAGTAGGGGCGGGTGCTAATTTCCCGTTCTATCCGCCCTTAGTAAAGGTTACCGCAACTGACTTTAGTGAGGCGATGCTTGAGAAAGCAAAACGAGCGGCAAAAAACCATCGTATTGATAGCGATTTTATTTGTTCTGATATTGAAGAAATGAACTTTTCCGATCAATCGTTCGATACGATTGTTTCTACGTTATCATTTTGCAGCTATGACAAGCCATTAATGGTGCTAGACAAAGTCAATCGGTGGTGTAAACCGAATGGGCAAATTCTACTCATGGAACATGGGATCAGCACTAACATTGCAGTTTCCGCTGTCCAAAAAGCACTTAATCCGCTTTTATATCGTGTTTATGGATGCCACCAAACAAGAAACATTTTAGAACTGGTTCGAGAGTCAGGTATCAAAGTCGATAAAGTGGAAAGCTACTGGTTTAATATGGTTCATCTTATTTGGGCGAAACCGGAGCCAAAGCAGTAACTCGGTATGATAGCACAATGACAACAGGCTGCTGGCACTAATCGGCAACCTTCGCTCAACTAACGGGCAGTTATGCGAAATAAAGAGGAAATCATATAGCCATAAAGAATTAAGTGGTTTTGTATGGTGCTACAGGATGTCAAGACAGATATTTTTAAACTTTAAGGTGTGAAATGATTCACACCTTCCTTTATGCGGATTTATTTTGCGGACCGCTTAGGTGCCGAATTGACAGGAATCTTGATGATTATAACGGTCTTATTTGGATTTTCTGCAGGTCTGTATGGAGGGTATTTCGCCGATCTCAGCGGCAGGAAAAAAATTATGGTAACTGCAGCATCTCTTCGTTTGATGGCCTTGATTGTAATGCTGGTGGCAAATACCTTGATGATGAACTCGGTTATCCTCACTTTTATCTCCATCTTGATTATCTCTGCATGCAGCGGGGCAAGCGAACCTGTCTCGGAAGCGATGGTCGTTGACGTCACGAATTCGGATAACAGAAAATCTATATACAACTTTTTATACTGGTTCCGGAACTTATCCTCGGTCTTGGCTGATGTCTGCAATGCTGATTGCGACGGTGGGGGAAATCATTTTCTGGCCTGTCCGGCAAAAGTACCTGACTGAACTGATTCCGGAAGATGCGCGCAGCTCCTATATGGCGGTAAACTCACTCGTTTTCCAAGGGGCTCCTGTGTTTGCTTCACTAAGCATTACTTTGGGCGCGGTCATTACATCATTCTTCATGAGTACGTTGTACCTGATCATCGGTTTGACCAGTATTTATTTGTTTCACATGGTCATTGGCCAGATAAAAAGATCCAAGACGGTGCATTCAGAGGAAGGCGTTATAACGAGCTAAGTAAAGAAGGAGAGTGCTATAAGACACTCACTATTGTAATTACTTAGCTTAAGGTCGGGCTTGTTTGAATAAATTTTAGCTAGCGTACATGCGATTGAAAAACATTAGAGCGGAGGAATTCAAATGCAGAAAAGTAGACCTGTAGGAAAAACAAAAGCAACTGGCTTTCAAGTTGGTGTTAGGAGGACATTTCCTATTACTATCGAAGAAGCTTGGGATCTAATTATTAAAAAGGGATTAAAAATATGGTTAGGTGATGTCTCTTCTTTTAATATTCAAATTGGTGAAAAATACCTTACGAATGAGGGGATTTCAGGAGAGGTACGAGTAGTTAATCATGATCAGAATATTAGATTAACATGGAAGAAAGAAAGTTGGATCAAAGCATCAACGCTTCAAATACGAACCATTTCTAATGGTCATGATAAAACCACAATTAGTTTTCATCAGGAAAATTTATCGGATATGAATGTAAGGGAAGAGATGAAAACACGGTGGGAAGAGACACTCAATAGATTAAGAACGTTGCTTTAAGTAAATCGAGGAAGGCATGTCCATCAGATAACACCAGATTCACACTTCGGGCTAGCGGCCCTTGGTCCGCCCGAGGAATTTCGAGGAGTTGGATCAAGGGGACAACCCTGCGAACCTAACCGCGCAGTGCAGCCAGTGACTATTTCGCTTTAAATGATGTAATACCAGCACGAATTTATCATTCAACTAACGGGTATCAATAGCATAATATCTTTTATCTACGAGGCTACCTTCACATGCCAGACGTACTGACCAATATATTGAGATAATACGTCATAAACAGAGAGCATAGCTTTTCTTGGATCAGAAACGAGTTTATAAATATAGGATTTACCAACAAACGTGGTGCTTTATCTGCATTCTAAATCACAAACTTTTTTATTATCCGAAGAGCCACTAAACATTACTTTCAATCAATTCTCTCTACCAATGAAAAAAGCCCGAAAAACACGGGCTCTCGTCATTGCTATATGATTCGATTATGTCAGCTTATTTCTTCACTTGGACACGAACCGCTTCTGCCCCCAGCAGCAGCGTCTGCGCATCCTTCCAGCCAAGCTGGCGCTGCTCGGCGATACGGTGATCAAGCACAACAACACCGTTCGACGTTTGTGCCACCACTGTCCGGCAGCCGATGCCTTCATTCAGTTGAACCGCGATATGCTTGCCGTCCGGGGAAAAGCTATAGCTGACCGGGAACTCGTCTCCGGTTTTGAGCGCAACGTTCAGCACAAGCTGCTTGCTTGCCCGATATGGATCGTACGTGATGACCCCAAGTGAATACTGGTTGCCAGCCTTCACTACTTCACTGACGACCAGCTGCTTGGCAGGCGACTGGCCCAAATACTGCTGATCGAACATTTGGCTGCCTGCATGGATCGCACGCGGAATGGCGAACAGTTTGTTCTGCTTCCAGTTTAACAAGTAGGTTCGCTGCGAGCCCACGAAGCCGACATCGTAGCGCAGCACTCCGGTTTCAAACAATAGCAAATCGCTCATCCCGGGGACTGCCTTCATATTGAGTACAGGAAGGGTGTTTTTAACCATCAGCGGCTGCCAAAGCTTGCTGCTCGCATTGATCGAGTACATCGCCCCTTTGGATTGACGGCCATCCAGAAGCACAAGCGTCTCATTTCCTGTCCACGCTGCATGCCACTGCTTGCGCATCCCGACCACGCTCTCGGGATTGGTGGCACGACCGCGAATGTTGCCAAACAGAGGCATGAAATGCGGGTTGTTTACCTGAATCACACCGATTACCCCGTCGTGGTTCTCCGCATTTTCCGCCAAATAAAAGGCTCGCTTTACATCGGGTGACCATTCCCGCTGGTATACGCCCTGTCCCTGCTGCGGCAAATTGGCAAGCTCAAAACGCGTTCCGGCCGGATTCACCACAAACAGGC
>JBLNEJ010000527.1:0-5036 GCA_050262535.1 Clostridia bacterium | reverse complement strand
TCTCAGTCCACGCCGCAGCGCCTCCAATGAGAGAACTTCCGCAATGGCGATATTCCCCAAATTGACATCCAGCCCAAGTTCGAACAACAGGGATACCTGCTGCTGCTTCTGGGGCGCCTCCCAAATCAGGCGCTTCGCCATATCCTTGGCCACACGGTTCACGTTATGCAAAAACTCGATGTCTACCTCGCCTGTTCGGGAAAAAACACCGACATTTCCGCTTTCCCTCGCTTCTACAATGACATAGGATGCACCAGCATACAGGTCTGCCTCAAGCGTTTCCAGCAGTTGATTCATATCCGCCTTATAGTCAGCCGCCTTTTTTCCATACTCTGAGTACACGACAAACCCGGCATCGGCAGCATGGGCAATCGCGCGGCTGCGTGTTTCCCGCGACATCGGCAAGGTGCCGTCCGATATTTCTACCGCGTTAAATCCAAGTGCTTTCATTCGCGAAAAATAGCTTTCCATCGGTCCCTGCGCACAGCTAATTTCAAAAAACGTGCCGCCCGGCATAACGTTCAATTGGTGCTGTTTGGCAAGCTCGATCTTTTGGCGGAGGAACGGGACAGGATACAGCACCGAGGTGCCAAAACCGATCTTGTATACATCCATGTAAGAAGAAGCCATGTCTAAATAATCTTTGGTTGCTTCAAGGCCAAGTCCTTTGTCGATCACCATCGTAATGCCAGTCTTGCGCGGCTTGTCTCCGCGTTTCCCCGACGGGTCGATCCAGCTATCCGGCCAAAACGGTCGTTCATTTCCCTTCATTTGGTCTCCCCATTTCTGCTAGGCATTCGCTTTAGTCTATGCTAGACGAATGTCGGGAGTGAGTTGACAGAAGCTAGGCTTTTGCCCACATGGTCATGGTTGGACTAAAGCCTGTGGGACAGACATAAAGTGTCCGTAAGGAGGGACGCGCATGTGGGAAAAGGCGGTTTTGGGCATGGCGATGCTGCGAATCATGTCCGGAACGATCGAAATCGCGGCGGCGCTTTTGATCTTGAAGCTGAATCAAGTGGAAAAAGCGCTCCTTGTCAATTCAGGGCTGGCAATCGTCGGTCCGCTTGTCCTGCTGACGACGACAACGATCGGATTGTTCGGTATGGCGGAGCGGCTTAGTCTGTGGAAGGTTGTCTGGATTTTTGCTGGGGTGGTGATGATTTTTGTTGGTGTGAGGAAATAAACGTGCTTTTTGCAATCTTACCCGGCCAACGCTACAATGGAAAAAAACCGGTTGGGGAGGAATAGCATGAGCAAGCTGTTTAGCCCGGTCGTTATCGGGCAACTGGCATTGAAAAATCGTATCGTGATGTCACCTATGTGCCAATATTTGGCTGATGAGGACGGTTTTGCAACGGATTGGCACCCTACGCATTACATAAGTCGAGCCGTTGGCGGAGTAGGGGCCATTATCATAGAGGCGACAGCTGTCGAGCCGGATGGAAGAATATCGGGTCGCGATTTGGGAATCTGGAAGGATGATCATCTGCCCAAGCTGGCTGACATTGTTCGACAGGCCCATCTGTATGATGCAAAAATCGGGATTCAGCTTGCGCATGCCGGCCGCAAGTCTGAGGCAGCCGAACAGCCTGTTTCCCCTTCTGCGATTGCCTTTTCGGATCGATACAAAACACCGCGGGCACTTACCCACGCAGAAATTAGCGAGATGGTATGGAGATTTCGTCAAGCATCGATTCGGGCAAAAAAAGTTGGCTTCGATTTTGTCGAAATACATGCAGCCCATGGGTATTTGATCAATCAATTTTTATCGCCGCTTGTCAATCAGCGCACGGATGAGTATGGAGGCTCCATGGAAAATCGCTTCCGCTTCTTGAAGGAGATCGTCCTCGCTGTGCGTGAAGATTGGAACGGTCGGTTGTTTGTCCGATTATCCGCCGAGGAGTATGCGGAGGGAGGCAACCATATCGAGCAAACCGTTGTGTATTGCAGGTGGCTAAAGGAGCTTGGCGTCGATTTGATCGATGTCTCCTCCGGGGCGGTGGTTCCGTTTCCAATTAAGGATTATCCTGGCTACCAGGTAGGCTTTGCTGAGCGGATTCGACGGGAAGCAAACATCTCTACTGGGGCAGTCGGGAAAATTACGACGCCGGAGCTCGCGGAATCGATCGTGCGTATGGAGCAGGCCGATTTGGTACTGCTTGGACGGGAGCTTCTGCGCCATCCCTACTGGCCGCTTCATGCCGCAAAGGTGCTTGGCACGGAAGTTCATGCCCCTGGCCAATATCAGCGTGCGTTTTAATTCAGCGTAAAACGGACACACTACCTTTGTATTCAAGAGGGTAGGAGGGAATCGTATGGAATCGTTGGCAAAACGCATCGCCTATTTGCGAGGATTGTCAGATGGGCTGGAGGTAGGAGAGAACAGTAAGGAAGGGCGTATCGCCAGCGAGTTGGTTGAAATTCTGGATGAAACCATCGCTGAGATGAAGACACTGCACCTGCGGGTTGAGGAACTGGAAACCTACGTCGAAGCCGTCGACGAGGATTTGAACAACCTGGAGCTGTACGTGTATGATGAGGACGATCTGTACGAATTCGTGGATATTGATGACGGCGATTACATCATTCTTGATGAGAATGACGCAGACCTCTATGATCTGGATGATAGTGAAGATGCATCCGTCTATGAACGCAGAAATACGATAGAGCCTATTAATCCAACGTAGGTAACGTTATAAAACGCTTGGCCCTTCCGGTTGATCCCGGTGGAGCCAAGCGTTTTTTTGTCACGAGTCCTTTCCGCAATCTTTTGCGACTCCGACTCTCTCTTTCAGGAATTCCAGGATAAAAAGTTGCATAATCCTTCTCCTGTTACGCATAGGATGTGATATGTCTGAGTGGACAAAGGGGTGAATCTATGAAAGAAATTGTAGGCCTCTTGCCTGGACCGATCCGTACGCTTCTGGCGTCTCTGCCGCCTGCTGTCCGCGAGAATCTGGAGGAAATCCGTTTGCGTTCCCTTCAGCCGCTCGAAATCCGTTACGGGCAGCAGGCCAGCTATATCACACCGAGTGGCCAACTGACGGCTAATTCGCGACACGGCTTTATCGTGACGGAGGACCATACGGTAAAGCTGATGAATCAGCTCTCTCAACATTCCCTCTATGCGTTGGAGGAAGAGCTGAAACGAGGGTTTATTACCGTTTCGGGAGGGCATCGGGTCGGCATCGCCGGAAAGGTTGTGCTTGAGCAAGGAGAGGTGAAGGCAATCAAAGAAATCACCAGCTTCAACGTACGGATTGCCCGTGAGAAAAAAGGTATCGCTCAAAAAGTGCTGCCTTATCTATTCCAGGATGGACATATCCAGAATACGTTGATACTCTCCCCTCCACAGTGCGGGAAAACGACTCTGCTGCGCGATATTGCACGTTCTCTCAGCTACGGCAGCGAGTGGGCGTCCAGTCGCAAGGTAGGAATCGTGGACGAGCGTTCGGAGCTTGCTGGTTGTGTCACAGGCATTCCCCAAAGGGACGTTGGACCTCGTACCGATGTGCTGGACGCGTGCCCAAAGGCGATTGGACTCATGATGATGATCCGCTCGATGTCACCTGATGTCGTGATCGTCGATGAGATTGGTCGTGCGGAGGACGGGGAAGCGATTTGGGAAGCGATTCATGCTGGCGTGGCTGTGATTTGCTCTGCTCACGGGCATGATCTGACAGAAGCTGGACAACGGCCAATGATCGGCAAGCTGATTTTGCACCATGCGTTCTCACGTTATATTGTGCTTGATCGTTCGAGTGGTGTAGGGACGATACAAGGCATTTTTGACAAGGAATTGAGAGCGATCAGCAAGGAGAAGCTCGCATGCTCAAGCTGATCGGTGCGGCTGTTATCCTGTTCTCCTCGTCTATGGTGGGCTGGCAGTTAGGTCGCTACTACGCTTACCGACCGCTGGATATACGTACATTTATCATTGCGCTCCAGATGCTTGAAACCGAAATCGTCTACGGCTCAACCCCGTTGAAGCGGGCCTTTCTCCGCATCGGCAGCCGTATGCGGGCTGATATCGGCAAGCTGTTTTTGACCGCTGCAGATTTGATGGCGCAGGAGGAAGCGCTCGACACGAACGAATGCTGGCGCCAGGCAATGGAAAAGCACAGTCCGCAAACGGCTTTGCGCAAACCGGAAAAAGACATTTTGCTAAATCTTGGAATGGTGCTGGGCAGCTCCGATCGACGAGACCAGCAGAAACATCTGCGTCTGGCCATTACCCATTTGAGCGGACTGGAAGAGGAGGCGCGCCACGACAAGGAGCGCTATGAAAAAATGTACAAAAGCCTGGGATTTCTGTGCGGGCTCTTGGTTGTCATCTTGATGCTGTAAGCGAGGTGCGTAAGCGTGGACTTCGACTTGACTCCCGTCTTTCAAATCGCCGGAGTCGGATTTATCACTGCGATCATCCATACGGTACTGAAAGCGTCCGGAAAGGAAGAGATTGCTCACTGGGCGACATTGGTCGGCTTTATCATCGTACTGTACATGGTTGCTCACTACTTGGGGGATTTGTTCTCCGAGGTGAAACGCGTGTTCCTGTTCAACTAGGTAAGGGGGCGCACCATGGAAATCGTCCAAATTGTCGGACTGGGGCTGGTTGCAACAGTCCTGTCGCTGGTAATCAAGGAGCAGAAGCCTATGTTTGCTTTTCTCTTGGCGGTTGCAAGCGGCATTATCATCTTCTTTTTTCTCATCGATAAAATCTCGGAAGTCATCCGGGTGCTCGAACGGCTGGCGGTACAGGCTGACCTGAACATGGTGTTTTTGGAGACCATCTTGAAAATTATCGGGATTGCCTATATCGCCGAGTTCGGAGCGCAGATGACACGAGATGCCGGCCAAGGGGCAATCGCCTCCAAAATCGAATTGGCTGGAAAAATCCTCATTCTCGTCATGGCAGTACCCATCATCCAAATCATTATCGAAACCGTTGTCGATCTGTTGCCAGCCTGAATCCCGAAAGGAGGTGCGCTACGTGCCGCGATGGGGAAGCCTGCTGATTTTGCTACTACTCA
>JBLNEJ010000526.1:0-6969 GCA_050262535.1 Clostridia bacterium | reverse complement strand
GCCTGCTTTCCGCAGGACATCAGGTGACGGTAACAGGGCGAAACATACGGATTGGAGAGAAGCTGGAAAAAGCGGGGATGCATTTCATCCGCGCGGACTTGAGCAACCGCGATGCGACTCTCGCAGCCTGTGCCGGACAGGATTACGTGTTTCACTGTGGAGCGCTTTCCTCACCCTGGGGAAAATACGACGATTTCTATCAGGGCAACGTATTGGGAACCCGATATGTGACGGAGGGGTGCCTACAGCATCAGGTGAAGCGGCTTATCCATGTTTCAACGCCAAGCATCTATTTTTCCTTTACTGATCGGATCAATGTGAGTGAACAAGACCCGCTGCCCCGACGATTTGTCAATCACTATGCCTCGACGAAGTACCTCGCCGAGCAGGAGGTGCAACGGGGCTTTTCGCAAGGGCTGCCGGTCGTAATCATTCGCCCAAGGGCTTTGTTTGGGCCGGGGGATACTTCGATCATTCCGCGCCTGATCCGCGCGAATGAAAAAGGCTTCGTCCCGCTCATCGGCGACGGGCAGGCGCTCCTGGATGTGACCTACGTGGAAAATGTCGTGGATGCCCTGCTGCTTTGCATGGACGCGCCCGAACAAGCGTTGGGAAACGCATACAATATTACAAACGGGCAGCCGGTACGGTTGAAGGCGCTGCTGGATATGCTTTTTCAACGGATGTCGCAACCGTTCCATGGTCGAAACATTCCGTATCGCCTAGCCTATGGGCTGGCAGGGGCATTGGAAGCAGCGGCGAAACTGGCTGGCGGTGGCAAAGAGCCGATTTTGACCCGCTATTCCGTGGGGGTTCTTGCGAAGAGCCAAACATTGGACATCACGGCGGCGCGAACCGACTTGGGGTATGCGCCTGGCATCACGATAGAAGAAGGGATCGATCGCTTTGTGGAGTGGTGGAAAAACGGTGGAGGTCAGGGTGAAATTTGAACTGCTGTGCAGCGGGTTCTGCACCCATCCGGAAAAAGTAACCTTGAAAACAGGCAGCTGGAAGCCGATCAAAATACCTGCCCTGTTCGGCTTGATTGAACATCCCAAGCTGGGGCCGATTTTGTTTGACACAGGCTATGCCGAGCATTTTGACCGGGCGTGCAGCGTCTTTCCTTATACGCTGTACAAACAGACGACGCCCGTTACGTTTCGGCCTGAGGAGAGTGCAGCGGCGCAATTGAAGTCCCGGGGGATTGCGGCTGAAGAAGTCCGGCATATTGTGCTGTCTCATTTTCATGGCGATCACATTGCAGGCTGTCGCGATTTTCCCCATGCGACCTTCTATTGTTTTCGCCGTGCGTATGATGCGGTGAAGGAGAAGCGGGGCCTTGCCGCCGTGCGCAGGGGCTTTGTTCCGGCGTTGCTTCCGGCTGATTTTGAACAGCGCGTCGTGTTTATCGATGAGGGTGAACGGGTAGCGTTGCCCGAGGAGCTGGCCGTATTTGATCATGGCTATGATGTGCTGGGTGATGGCAGCTTGCTGGCATTCGATCTGACCGGACATGCCGTCGGGCAATTCGGATTGTTTTTTCGCAATGAAGCGGGAAAGCCGATTGTCCTGTGCGCCGATGCAGTGTGGTCAAGCAAGGCGTATATGGAGCAGATCCCGCCATTGGCCGTGGCGTATTTGCTGTTTCCCGACAAGCGGAGCTATCAGGAAAATTTGAAAAAGCTGCATGACACACATCAGCGCAATCCGCAGCTGGCGATTATTCCTTCCCATTGCAGCATGTGGTGGGAACGGTTCAAGCAAGGGTGGAAATGAGGAAGAACAGCATGAAGATCATGACTTTTGTACGCGCCTATGTCCAAGCCAAATACGGAAGGCGTTTTCGAACGCGGGAGCAGCTTGAGCGGTGGCAGTCTAAGCAGGTACAGCGCTATTTGGCGTGGATGCTGCCACGCTCCCCGTTTTACCGAAGCTATTATAAAGGGCTTGATGTTTCCTGCTGGCAGAGCTTCCCGATGATCGACAAGCAGCAGATGATGGAGCATTTTGATCAACTCAATACGGTAGGGATCGAAAAGGCGGCAGCCTTTGAAGTGGCACTCATGGCAGAGCAGACACGTGATTTTTCGCCGACCATCAACGGGATTACGATCGGGCTTTCTTCGGGGACATCGGGCAATCGCGGGATTTTTCTCGTCAGCGAACAGGAGCGGATGATGTGGGCAGCGACGATTTTGGCCAAGGCGCTGCCCGGTTCACTGTTTGCAAGGCAACGGATCGCCTTCTTTTTGCGGGCAAACAGCAATTTGTATGATTCGGTGAAAAGCAGACGGATTTCGTTCCGCTTTTTCGATCTGATGGAAACTGCCGCAAGCCATATTCAGCGTCTGAACGAATACAAACCGACGCTTCTCGTTGCCCCACCGTCGATGCTGCGGTTGCTTTCGGAAGCGGTGGAAAAGGGCAGCCTGCGCATCAAGCCGGACCGCATCATCTCTGTGGCCGAGGTGCTCGATCCATTGGATGAAGCGTATATTGGCCGCCAGTTCCGGCAAACGGTTCACCAAATCTATCAGTGCACGGAAGGCTTTCTCGCCACGACGTGCGAGCATGGGACGCTGCATTTGAACGAAGACTTGCTTGTGATCCAGAAGGAGTATCTGGACGAGCACAGGAAAAAATTCGTCCCGATCATCACTGATTTTTCGCGAACGACCCAGCCGATCATCCGTTATCGGCTGAACGATATTTTGACGGAGCGCCGCGAGCCATGTCCGTGCGGCTCTGTGTTTACCGCGCTCGCCTCCATTGAAGGGCGCTGCGACGATCTGTTTTATCTGCCTTCCACGATAGACTATAAGCTGGTTCCGGTTTTTCCTGATTTTATCAGGCGTGCAGTCATTGCAGCCTCACCAGCAGTGGAGGAATACCGTGTTATCCAGAACAGTCCGACAGAGCTTACGGTCATGCTCCGATGTGTGTCAGCGGAGCAGGGGGCGGTACAAGCTGAGGTTGCGGGCAGCTTGCAAGCGATGCTTGAGAGTCTTGGGTTGCAGCAGCCCGAGATTCGGTTTGCCCCCTATGATTTTCAACCCGGTGTAACAAAGCTGCGGCGGGTGGAGAGGAGGTTTTCCGTTGAAGGATGTGAGGTTGTATGACCGCGAAACCATCCATCTGATCGATTGGGATGCAAAGCGGGACGGTGCCTATGCCAAGGCTTTTTTGCTGCCATTGATGCGAGACGGTGTAAAACCGTACATCGCCAATATTTCGACGCAGCTGCTTGCTTTGGAAATCGATGATCTGGTGCTGCCGGTCACGGTCAATGATGAGGAATACGATAACGCGTATGTCTGTTCTCCATATACCCATTACATCACCTATGCCCAGGAAGAGCTGTACCATCTGGGCAAGCCGTGGCTGGAAAAATGCCTCGCAGGGTTCTTGTCCCTGTTGAGCGGCTGGTTCAAAAAGGGACGGATCAACCGGGTGGTGTGCGTGAACAACTGGCTTGTTTCGACCAACCTGTATCACACACTGACACAGGCGCAGGTAGAACGCATCACGCAGTTTCTGGTGGAGACATTTCCGGGACACGCCATATTGTTCCGCTCCGTTCAGGCGGGTACCGGCAGCGGTTTGCTCGATCTGTTTATCCATTCCGCCAAAGGCTACAAGAGGATCATCAGCCGTCAAATCTATATTTATGAGCCCAAGAATGACCACCAGCTGCCGTCCAAGCATCGTTGGATATTGAAACGGGATCAAAAGCTGTTGGCCGAAAGCGAATATCGGGTACGTCGCGGGGCGGACATTCCCGATCAGGAAGCGGAGCGCATTGTAGAGATGTACAACAAGCTTTATTTGGACAAGTATTCGTTTCGCAATCCGCAGTTTACCCCTGCGTTTATCCGGCTTGCCCTGCGCGAGCGTTTGCTGGAGATCGCGGTACTGGAACGAAGCAGTAGTGCCGCCGAAAAAGGTCAAGGTGAGGGGACGGGAAGCCGAATCGATGCGGTGCTGGGCTATTTCGTGCGCAACGGGGTGATGACCACCCCGTTGTTCGGCTATGACACCGATTTGCCCCCGGAGACCGCTTTGTATCGGTTGCTGTCTGCCCAGCTTGTGGCAGATTCACGCAGGTCTGATTTGATCCTCCACCAAAGCTCGGGAGCAGCGTCCTTCAAACGGTGCCGGGGCGCCATGCCGTTTGTGGAGTACAATGTCGTCTATGATCGGCATTTACCAGTTGGGCGACGAATCATCTGGACTGTGTTGCAGGTCATTTCCGAACGAATCGGGATTCCCATGATGCAAAAACTGAAGCTGTAGAATCAAGCGGTAAAAGGAGCGGCGATCTTCCGAGGGTGCAAGCGCATTCGGGACAGATTGCCGTTCCTTTTGCTTCGGGAGCAGCCATTAAGATTTCATTAAGAAATGACAAAATGGGTGCTTGTTACAATAGAAAGGATGACAATGTCTGTTCTCATCATCGGCAGTGTGAAAGACAAGGAGACGTTATTGGGGGGATCTTTATCATCAATGTAATGCCATGTACAGAAAAAAGAACGTACAGGAATCGACCACTTTCTTCCGTTTTTTTAGAAAGGTGCGTGAAAAGACAATGATCAGGCGTATTTTGTCCTTACTAACCGCTTTCTTCATTTTTGCGGGAATCATTCCATCATTTGCATGGGCAAGTGGGGTACCGACAGTAGAAAACTTGAATGATGTCATCTATGCCAATGATAAATATGTTGCCGTAGGGAATCAAGGAACCGTTCTCTCCTCCAGTGACGCAGTGAATTGGGTAAGTCATCCGGTCTTAACCAATCCAATTTATAGCATTGCCTATGGCAACGGAACGTTCGTTGCGGTCGGATTAGCGATCTCCCTGAGCTCCCCCGATGGGGAAAACTGGCAATTCAACGGCTATAAAACTGCAAATAGCGTGACGTATGGCAATAATATTTTTGTTGCAATGGGACCGGTTGGGACAGTTTTGACCTCCAGTAACGGGAAGGATTGGGCAGAGCATCCGATCAATACCGGGGGACAAAATGTAAATGAAGTAACCTATGGTAACGGTACGTTTGTAGCTGTTGGCAACAGCGGATTGATATTGACATCTACTGATGGAGTAAGCTGGTCGATCGTAAAGTCGGACGGTTCCCATTTGACGGGTGTTACCTATGGCAACGGAAAATTTGTTGCATCGGGAATGAGCGGCACCATCCTTACCTCCGTGAATGGGGCGACTTGGGTAGATCAAAATTCGGGCACGTTCCAATCATTGTACGACGTCACCTACGGAGGCGGTATCTTTGTTGCAGTTGGAGCCAGCGCGATGATACTGACATCGGTTGATGGCATCTCATGGAAAGTTCGTAGCGTCGATTATACGACAAATTTGAACAGTGTGGTCTATGGAAACGATGAATACGTCATCGTGGGCAATGGTGGAAAATGCGTCACCTACAGTTACTCAATGATTACCAATAATGATGGGAGCTGGATTCCTCGTACATCGAACACCACATTTGATCTTGAGGACGTTGCCTACGGCAATGGAAAATATGTAGCAGTAGGGAATACAGGAACGGTATTGGGGTCAACTGACGGACAGAGCTGGACACCGATAAACACTGGATTTGCGGAATTTTACCTGTATGGGATTACCTATGCGAACAACAACTTTGTTGTCGTGGGATTCAATGGACGGATTTATGTTTCCAGTGACGGAGTGACCTGGACGGACCGTTCCCCGGGAGGTCCCACATTCAATGATGTGGCATATGGAAATGGTAAGTATGTTGTGGTAGGAGCCGATGGACTGAATGGAAAGATTTTGACCTCGAGCGACGGTGTTACCTGGGAGTATCAAAATGCGGGAGCTGTAGGAAGACTTTATGACGTCACCTACGGCAACGGCAAGTTTGTGGCAGTGGGGCAGTCCGGAACCATATTGACTTCAACGGATGGTGTAACATGGACGAACATCCCACCGTTAACCTCAAGCTACTTCTTTGCAGTCACATACGCGGGTCAATTTGTTGCCGTTGGCGGGCAAGGGATTATTTATACCTCAGCCGATGGCGATAACTGGACTCCGCGTAGTTCGGGCACCATGGGCAATCTTTATGGCATTTCCTATGGCACTGGAATGTATGTAGCAGTTGGCCAGGGAGGAACAACATTGATCTCCAAGGATGGATCGAACTGGGCGCTACGGCCATCCACCACTGCGAATCAGCTGAATAGTATTGTCTTTAACAGTGATAATGGAACGTTTATGGCGGTCGGCGCAACGGGCACGATTGTGCAATTCATCAACACCGATTTAAGTGGGCTTGCCTTGTCCAAAGGCACATTAAGTCCGGCGTTCTCATCTGGTATAACCTATTACAAGGCAAGCGTAGCTAATAGCGAGAGCAGCATTACTGTCACGCCGACCGTGTCGGATACCAATGCAACGGTGAAGGTAAACGGTACACCTGTGGCTAGCGGAACGGAATCGGATGCAATTAGCCTGAACGTGGGGGGCAATGTAATTACGATAGAAGTGACAGCGAAGGATGGGATTACGAAGAAAGCATACACAGTAAAAGTGACAAGAGCAGCAGCAGTAAGTAGCAACGCCGACCTGAGCGGCTTGACGCTGTCGAGCGGCACGCTGAATCCTGCATTTGCCTCCGGTACGACAGGCTACACGGCAAGCGTAGCCAATAGCGGGAGCAGCATCACGGTAACCCCAACCGTAGCGGATACGAACGCAACGGTGAAAGTGAACGGTACTACGGTGACAAGCGGAACAGCATCGGGCGCGATTAGCCTGAACGTGGGAAGCAACACGATTACGGTGGAAGTGACCGCACAGGACGGCACGACGAAGAAGACGTACACGGTAACGGTGACACGGGCAGCAGCAGCAGCCAGCAACAACGCCGACCTAAGCGGCTTGACGCTGTCGAGCGGCACGCTGAATCCTGCATTTGCCCCCGGTACGAC
>JBLNEJ010000525.1:0-5291 GCA_050262535.1 Clostridia bacterium | reverse complement strand
TTTGAATACGAGATGCAGATGGCGGCGATGAACCGCAAGCTGGATGACAAAATCGAAACATTTTTTATGATGACCAGCAATCAATACTCTTACCTGAGCTCCAGCCTGGTGAAGGAAGTGGCCCGTTTTCACGGACCGATCAACGAGCTGGTTCCGCCAATCGTGGAGAAGGCGATGCTTGCCAAAATTCAACAGCATAAGTAATTCAACGTGGCGAACGGAAAACGGAACGGTAAATAAACAGGCTTGCTGCGATCAGGACGATCAGAATCAGCGTCGCGATCATACCGTTGTGTGTTAGTGAATCGGTCCATGCGTGAATCATGCGAGGCTGGTCCCAGATTTGGAAGACCGGCCTGCTTTCGACCAACCCTTCGGTCATTTGAGTCAATGGGCGCCAGAATAGCAACGTCAAGATACCTGCCAGAAAGGCGTGAAAAAAACGGGCAAACAAATAGGGAAGGAAGCGGATATCAGTTTTGCTCAAGATGCTTGCCACCTGCGCATGAACGCTTAATCCCCCCCAGGAGATGATGGAGCTGGCAACTGCCGCTTTCCACATGAGCGAGATCTGCCCAGGCACTTCGCTGGCTGCCTGTGCACCCAAGGTCACTTCAAACAGTCCGGAAATCAGCGCCTTGGAGAACTGTGGAGGAAGGTCAAAGGGAGAAAGCAAAATTGTAATGGATGTCGATAGTAACTGGGTAATGTTGAGCGCAGCCAACAGCTGAATCATGACCGAGAACACGATCAAAAATCCTCCCACCATCAACAATGTCTGCAAAGCGGAATGAACCGCCTCGCCCATCAGTCGGCCGAACGGTCGACCGTCATTGACCCGTGCCCGGTGCATCGCCTGAAGGGCCCGGAACAAGAGAGGGAGCTTGTTTCGGGGAATCGGCTTGGTGATGAGATCACCTGCGGCATGGTAGCGGTAAAACAAACCGATGAGAATCGCCGAAAGGTAATGGGTGAGTGCCAACGTAAAGCCAAGCTGCTCGCTGTGAAAAAAGCCGACGGCCACTGCCCCGATCACAAACAGCGGGTCGCCAGTTGTTGCAAACGAGACGAGGCGCTCCCCTTCCGCGCGGGTGATATGACCTTTTTCCCGCAAGCTGGTGGTGATTTTGGCTGCAACCGGATAGCCGGAGGAAAAGCCCATTGTCATGACAAATCCACCTGTGCCCGGTACATTGAACAGAGGGCGCATCAAGGGCTCAAGCAAAACGCCAACAAAATGAACCACGCCAACTCCCATCAGGATTTCGGAAAGTACGATAAAAGGGAGAAGCGCAGGAAAAACGACTTCCCACCAAATATTCAATCCCCGCAGGGCCGCCTGGAATGAAGCTTCCGGGTGCAGCACGAGCGCCGCAACCAGTCCAATGGAGAACAAAGCGATAAGTAACGTGAAGATAGGCGAACGGGAAATCATAGGTCCCTCCTGTATTTCAGGATAGTACATGTCTACGTGCCAGCGAACCAAACTATGCGCCCAAGCTCCATGGATCACAAACGGAAATGAAGCCGATTGCTTTTACATAAGATGAAGACAGGGGTGTCGCTGACAAAAAAAGGAAAGGGGGGATCGGGGATGTCAGAAAAACAAAGGCCGAAGATCGGGTTGGCGCTTGGCTCGGGAGGGGCACGGGGATTTGCGCATATCGGCGTGCTGAAAGTGCTGGAGGAATACGAAATTCCGGTTGACTATCTGGCAGGAAGCAGCATGGGGAGCATGGTAGCCGCCTTTTATGCCAATGGAATCAAGCCGCACATGATGGAAAAGCTGGCGCTTAACCTCAAACGGAAGCATTGGCTCGATGTCATTGTACCGAATCTCGGATTTGTGGCCGGACAAAAAATAAAAGAACTGATAAGGCTGCTAACACACGGAAAACATATAGAGCAACTGGATATTCCACTGGCCATCGTGGCAACCGACATTGAGCGTGGGGAAAGGGTGGTATTCAAGGAAGGACCCGTTGATCAAGCGGTCCGGGCGAGCATCTCGATCCCAGGCATATTCGTCCCAGAAAAAGTGAATGGCAGAGTGCTGGTCGACGGCGGTGTCATCGATCGCGTGCCGATTACAGTGGCCAAGGAGCTGGGGGCGGACATCGTCATTGCCGTTGATGTCGCTCAATTTGATACGCAAATCCAGGTAAATTCCATTTTTGAAGTGATTGCACAAGCCATCGACGTGATGGAGCGGGAAATATTACGCCATCGAATCGTTTCGGCAGACCTGGTCATTCGTCCGGATGTCGGTCATTACAGCAGTATTGCCTATAGCGGCGTTCAGGAAATTATTGCCGAAGGGGAACGGTGCGCAAGGGAACATGTTTCAAAAATCATCGAGTTGATTGACAGGTGGGAGGACAAATCGTGAGCCGTTTTCGTCATACACGGTGGCTGATCGTGATTTTGATCGGTCTTTTGATGTTTGGATTGTATGTGCCATTGCCGTACTTTATCAGCCGGCCGGGCTCAGCCCTGGAACTGGCACCGCTCATCAATGTTGAGGGTGGGAAGAAAGATGAAGCGGGGAAATTTATGCTGACAACGGTTCGGATGGGCCAAGCCAATACAGCCTGGTACATTTATGCATTGCTTTCGCCGGATGCCGAGCTGATTGACCGCGATCTTGTTTTAAACAAAGGGGAGTCGAGCGAGGACTTCACCAAGAGGGAGCTTGCGGTCATGCAGGATTCCCAGATGATAGCCGAGGCGATGGCGTTTCAGCGGGCAGGCTATCCCGTCAAGGTGGATCGGCAAGGTGTGCTCGTCATGGGAACGCTTGAAGGGATGCCGGCAGCCACGATGCTGAAAATCGGCGACATCATCACCAAAATAGACAATCAACGCATCCAGGAAACAAATGACTTGTTCCATTATTTAGCAGGGAAAAAACCGGGGGATCAGATTGCGCTTACCTTTGTCCGGGATTCCCAGGAGCAGCAGGCAAGCCTTACGCTCGTTGCCTTGCCAACGGACAAGGGGCAGCCGACACGAGCAGGCTTCGGAATTCGTCCGGCGAACAAGCAATCGATCGAAGTTCCGAAGAAAGTGACAATCGCATCGGACAAAATTGGCGGTCCATCCGCTGGCCTGATGTTTACGCTCGAAATTTATGATCAATTGAAGCCTGACATCGATTTGACCAAAGGCTATCGGATCGCGGGCACAGGCACCATCAATGCCGACGGAACGGTTGGGCGGATCGGCGGAATCAATCACAAGATCGTTGCCGCCGAAAACGCAGGTGCGGAAATCTTTTTGGCGCCGGATGATTCGGGAAGCACGACATCCAACTATCAGGAAGCGCTCGCGACCGCAAAGCGCATCGGAACCAAAATGAAAATCGTCCCTGTCAAAACCCTCGACGATGCGATCGTGTATCTGGAAGCACTCACTCCGAAAAAACGATAGGCGGCCGCCGATACTCCTCCGTAAATGGATGATCGCCGAGAACGGGTGCAGCCAGACGATAGACAGAGGCTGCCGCAAGATCGAGGTCGAGCATCGGATGGATGCCGTCTGTTACATTTGTGTATAGTGGAATGGTTGAACGGCGCTTCGCTTCATGAAGCAGCTTCCGCCCTTTCTCATTAAACCCGAGAACACGCGCGTAAGGTGCGCCTTCTTTCAGTCGCAGATTGTGAAGCGTGCTTTTTCGCAGGTTCAGCAAGACTGCTAGCAGCATCCGCTGCAGACGGTTCCATGTGTAGCGCTTGTTCTTGGCTGCTGCAAGCAGCTCCTGAACGGTACGAGTCTTCTTGGCGGCGTCAATCAGCCGATATTCGATTCCTTCGCCCACTTCGTTGAATGCTGCCAGCTCTTGCGGGGCAAGCTGCAACAAACGGTGAAAGAGTGGATGCCGGAAATGCTCCCAATTGAGTGGGCCGCGTCCGCTGGCGAACTCATCACGCAAAATCGCCAATGTCGACGAAGGGACATAAGGGGCTAGCTCATCAAAACCGGCTTCTTCCCCAAAGATCAGCTTGCGGATCGCGGTTGCGCTGGCAATTTGCTCGTCAGTGATGGAGGTTTGGTGGTAGCCAGCCTTTTGGCGTTTGATGGTTGAAGGCTGAATGGAGCTATTCAGCCTTTTCAAAGCCAATAGATAGTTCAGGCCGAGAATATTGTTCGGTTCCGTTAGTACGTTATCGGTCGATGGAACGGACTGAAGCAGATGGGCCGCAGCCTGGGCGTAGGCTGACGGATAGGACAAGCCAGTGGCAAGCCCATGCTTTAGCTTCAAGGAGAACTCCTGCGGCTCGTCTGCGAGGCGTTCTGCAAGAGAAGCAATCCATCCAAGCTCACCGCTTTCGCTGCCGAAACAGATCGAATCGACAATGCCGATTCGATCGAGGATTGAGACGGCACCCAAGGCGAACAGTTCAGCAGTTGCGGTTGCAAAGGGCAAAGGCAATTCGATAACTAGATCAATCCCGGCGCGCAGGGCCATTTCGGTGCGGGCCCATTTGGAGACAAGGGCTGGTTCTCCCCGCTGCAAAAAATTGCCGCTCATGACGATGACGCACGCGTCCGCTCTCGTTACCCGTTTCGCTTCGTGGAAATGATACGCGTGACCGTTGTGCATCGGGTTGTATTCAACGACCAGGCCAACTGTTTTCACGTTTGTGCTTCCTCCTTTTCTACTTGCTCATAAGTGTAGAGGAGTGCTATCGTTTTAGCAACGCTTGGCAACGAAAAGCGAAGGATACAGAATGCCTGTCAAGGAAATTTGGTTGACAAAGAATTGGGCAAAAGCTATAATCAACTTTGTTGCGCTTGAGGTGAAAAACAATGAACATTCGTGTAAGCGAGCTGGATCATCGCAAAGGTGAACCGCTTTTGTTTCAGGTTACGCTTGATCCTGCCGAGATCAAGTCGCGGCATCAAGAGATTCGCTCCGTTACCCCCGTGGAATCGAGCGGAGAGGCTGCCAAGCTTGGCAATCTGTATTATGTAAGCGGGAAGATGGATGCGGACGTGAGCTTTGTTTGCTCCCGTTGCCTCAGTCCCTTTACCCAGCATTATCATGTACCATTTTCTGAGTCTTTTACTACGGACGAGTCCCTGGTCGATGACGATGAAGATAGTGACGTGCAATTGCTGGAGGAAGAGGAGATCGAGCTCGATCCATTGCTCGCCGAGGATTTCCTTTTGGCCATGCCAACGTTCCCGTTGTGCTCAGAAGATTGCAAGGGACTGTGTCCGACTTGCGGAACCAACCGAAATGAGAAGCCGTGCAGTTGCAAAAACGAGCGGATTGATCCACGGTTGGC
>JBLNEJ010000524.1:0-2532 GCA_050262535.1 Clostridia bacterium | reverse complement strand
ACATACGGATCATACAACCACCGAAACAGCGTCCCCGCCTTCAACGCCTCGGGCAACGTAAACTGGTCAATATACGGATCGGGCGGATACGGCTTGACGGGCGGCACATTGACCGGTGGATACCCGTGGTGCATCCGCTGGCCCGATGATGATGGATACATCGGACTGGCTGGCCGGGCATGGGAATAGCCATAGCTGTCATAGCTTTCATGTCTGTGCAGCATCGTGTCCCTCCTTGTCAGAAAAATTTGCGCGTGTTGTAGTGCTCTTCCACGAGATAGAGCGCTTCACGGAACCGCTGCGAATGCACCACTTCCCGCTCCCGCAGGAATTTCAGCACCTCGATGACATCCGGGTCGTCAGTCAGATTGATCAGCCACTGGTAGGTGGCGCGGGCTTTTTCTTCGGCGGCGATGTCTTCCGCAAGATCGGCGATCGGATCGCCCTTGGCTTGGATGTAAGTCGCGGTCCATGGATTGCCGCTTGCGTCTACGTAAAACAACGCCTTTTCATGATCGGCATAATGACTGCCCAAACCGGCTGCCCGCATCTGCTCCGGGGTCGCGTCCTTGGTCAGCTTGTAAACGAGCGTCGCGATTACCTCCAGATGTCCCAATTCTTCCGTACCGATGTCAGTCAACAGCGCCTGCGCTCGTTCGTTGGGCATCGTGTAGCGCTGGTTGAGATAGCGCAGTGCTGCCGATAATTCGCCGTCTGGCCCGCCGTATTGCGTGATTAAAAACTTTGCCATCTGCAAGTCCGGCTTGCCCACACGCACGGGAATCTCCAGCTTCTTCTCATAAATCCACATCGTCCTTCACCTCAATACTCAATTTCCCATGGCCATGGCGTGCTGGTCCAAGCCCAACGGCTGGGCGATTTGGAAAAACCGTACTGCATCAGGGGGCCGCGCTGCATCTCGTATTCATGCTTCAAATCAGCGAGCTCTTCCGCGAGGTAATTATATTGTTGAATCGCACGTGTATCCTCCGGGTTCATATCCAAATAAAATTGCAGCTCGACCAGTGCGAATTGGACTTCTTGCAGCTTTTGCAGCGTACTGCTGTTTTCCATCCGTACCCCTCCTTCACCTGTCTCTCTTCCATACGGTATGCCGCAACAAGGAAACTGGGCATTTGTCCCTCTCATTTGTTGCGCCCATTTTTGCAAAAGAACGGTTATATGGTTGACCGCAACTGGACCACACATTCCAACCACATGAGAAAAGCTCGGCAGATCGCACGCTCCCCCTTTCATCGAGGACGGCATGCTTTTGCCGAGCTTTTTTCGTGGACTTGCCGGATTGTCTCAGCCTGCTTCCACTGGCTGCTCCACATACATTCTGAACAGCTGCATGTACAAAACGATGCTGATCAATGAAAACAGCAAAATGATGCTGAATACGCCCATAGGCGGCACCCAGCTGGACAGGAAAACCGTCATCGGCGCCAGAAACTTCCCGATTGTAGCCTGCAAGCTGTCGGCTCCCATGTACTGTCCACGCGCATGCTCCGGGGCATACCGGCTAATAAAGCTCTGTGTCACCGGAGAGCGGACAATCTCGCCGAACGTGAAGATGATCGTCACAAAAAACAGGAACCATAGATTGGAGTTTACCCCAACCAAAAATGTGCCTCCCCCGGCCAACAGTGATGACAGAATAAACACGTTGCGTTCCTTCCAATTGTTGAACCATTTTGTTACGGGCAGAATAAACAGGACAAACAAAAGGCCGTTAAATCCAAGCAGCCATCCATAGATCTCTGTGCCAGCCAACATGATGGATTTGCCATTCCAAGTGAATAAAGCCTGGGCCGGAACATGGTTGATCACGTATACCGGTAAGTACAGATCCAGCTGCATAATCGGCACAAGAGCAAAGATGCCTGCCACCGTGTAAAGCAGGAACACTTTATCGCGGAGAATGACGCCATATCCTGTCCATTGTTCCTTGAATACCTGGGTAATCGAAGTTGAACCTTCCTGGCTTTTTGCCGAATGCGGCATCGTTTCGTGAACCATGAAATAGATCGCGATAAAATACAGCAGCAAGACCAGGGCGCATGTCCACAACAGCTCTTGACGATAATGGAAGAAGAAAACAGCCCCAAGCGCTGGGCCAAGCACCGCCCCGATATTATTGGCTGTGGCAAACGTTGCGAATATTTCCCGACGGTTTTGTGCGGGAACGAGATCCGCGACCATGGCGGAGCTTGCTGGCCTGTAAATGGCTCCCCCTGCACCAAGACCAATAAAAGCGATATAGTCAATCCATTGGGATGGTGATAACGCAAACAATGCAAAACTCACCGTCTGTAGCGAAGCGCCGAGCAGCATGACGGGCCGTCTTCCCCAGCGGTCTGTCAACGCGCCTCCGAGCAGGCTTCCGAACAGGCTGAATAGTGGCGGGACGGCCATCATCAATCCTGCGATGTGATTGCCTAATGCCTCACCGAAATAGACAGTGATAAACGGAAAGTACATCCAAAATAGCATGTTGAACAGCGCTTCACCGATCAAGCGCACTTTCAA
>JBLNEJ010000523.1:0-3965 GCA_050262535.1 Clostridia bacterium | reverse complement strand
CGTTGTGTGGGTCGTTCAGATTTTTACGACCTACACGATGGCTTACTATCTTGCGGGGCTGGGCCTGAGTCATTTTTTTCATCGGAAGAAGGATGTTTTCCCGTACGTGCTGTTGCCTGTTGTTTTTTTACTCGCATGGTATCCGGCTGATATTAATGAAGCGATCCATTTGGGGGATATCATTTCGAAAATGTCCTATCTTACGGCGGGAATCATCCCGGTCACACTGCTGATCATCAGTTGTTTGAGGGAGGGCTGGCATGGGCAAAAGCAGATCTGAAGCGTGGAAAATCGTACTTCCTCTCACGCTGCTGCTTGTCTGCCTGGTGCTAACAGGCTGCTGGGACCGCCGCGAAATTGAAGACATCGGAATGGTGGTGGGCATGGCACTGGACAAGGGGAAGCAAAACAACGAAATCGTCATGACAACCCAGTTCGTTAACACGATTGTCGGTGTCAAGGATATTTCCACTGTGCACAATTTTTACAATGTCACCACGTCCGGACGAACCCTGATGGACACGATCAAGGAGATTGCCAGCAAGACAGACCGTGCGCCGTACTTCACCCATATGAAAGTGATCCTGATCAGTGATGAGGTTGCCAAAGCGTATGATATGTATGAATTAACCAATTTGCTGATGCGCGATCATGAGGTGCGCCGGACGGTGCAGGTTCTGATCGTCAAAGGAAAGGCGGTCGATTTGCTGGAAGTGTCAACACGGAAGAAGGAGATCCCGTCGCTGGAAATCTGGAGCATGACCGGGAACGATTACAAAACGGTCCGGATGCCTCATGTGGTTACGTTAGGGGATATCTCCATTCATCTGTCACAGGACAGCAGTTTTGGCCTGCAAAAGATCGAGAGGGAGAAGGACGGCCTTCGACTTACTGGAATTGCCCTGATCAACGGCAAAACGAAGCGATTGCAGGACGGATTTATTGACAAGGTCGACCCTTTGGCAGGAATGGCCTGGTTGATGCTGCATGGGATGGGAAGCTCAGGGGGGGTTGTGTCCGTCGATGATCCTTCGACGAAAAAGCCGATCCTCTTCGAAATGCGTAATCTGAAACGGAAAGTATCTGCAACGAAGCAGGCTGGCAAAATCGTGTTCCACGTTCAACTCATCTTTGAAGGAAAGCTGGGCGAGGATTGGAACTATCCGGGGAATGCGTTCAGTGATGCCTATCTCCATGAGAAGGCACACATGTTTGAGTCAAAAATCAAACAGCAAGCCCAACAAGCGCTCACCCTCCTGCAAAAGAAATACAAAATGGACGTGCTTGGCTTTTATAGCGTCTATCGCGTATCGCACTACAAGGAATGGAAGCGGATTAAAAAAGAGTGGGATCGGGCCTTTAGCAAGAGCGAAGTGAAGCTTTCCGTTCAAGTGTTTATTCGCGATTACGGCTCAGCCGGCCGGAAAATCTGAGCAGTCTGTGTCAACAGCAGGATGGACTGGTATTTCTGTAAAAAGCGTGGTAGAGTGGGAATCGACATGTCATGTGTCTACTTAAATGCCAGGGGAGAATTGGATGAACCGCTTAATTAAGGTAACGATTCGGGATTTCAGCAATATCGAACAAAACTTGAATGATGCGCAGGAGATCGAACTGTACCGTCAGGCAAACGGCAAGCTGTACGAGGCTGTCATCGAGCATGATGATTACGCTGTTATTGACTTGAACGATGACGAATATATTGAGCTTGCACCGGGAGAGTATGAGTTCATCATTCCGGAGTGGAAGATGGCCGGAAAGCAGGGAGAGGTCATCATTGAAACGATGTCCGCGCCAGATGACGACCGTGCGCTGTTGGTTCGCGGCGTGGATGCGGCAGGAGCGGTCGTAATGCCGGAGCAATCGATCAACAAGCAATTGGTACAGTTGCTGGCCAAAACGTGGTTCGGCAAGGAAAAAAGCGGCTCACCCAGCTAGGGGAGCCGCTTTTTTCTTGGTCAACCGATCGGTTACATCTCTTCCGGCGCTTTCAGCCCGAGCAGACGCAAGCCTTCCTTTAATACCGTAACAACAGCCGCTACCAGCTGGAGACGTGTTTGCTTGACATCCTCTTCGTCTGCGACAATGCGTACATTTGCATAAAACTTGTTGAACAATTGTGCGAGGTCGATGACATATTTGCCGATCTGCGAAGGATCGAATTGGTCGGCGGCACGCTGGACGATTTCCGGGAACTGACTCAGCGCGGTGATGACTGCCCACGCCTCTTTGCTCTCAAGCGCATGATCAGCCAGATTCACAGCCGCATCGTTTTGATAACCGCCCTTGCGCAATAGCGAGCAAGCGCGTGCGTGTGTGTACTGCACGTACGGACCGGTTTCACCTTCAAAGGTGAGCATTTCCTCAAGCGAGAAGTTGATATCATTGAGGCGGAAGTTTTTCAGGTCGTGGAAAATGACAGCGCCAACTCCAACCTGGCGTGCCACTTCATCCTTGTTGGCAAGCGACGGGTTTTTCTCCTCGATGACCTTTTTCACGTCCTCTATTGCTTGAGCCAGCACTTCCTCCAGAAGCACGACCTTTCCTTTACGCGTCGACATTTTTTTGCCGTCCTTGAGCATCATGCCGAACGGGATATGGTGCATGTTTTTCGCCCAGTCGAATCCCATCTTTTCCAGAACCTTGATGAATTGCTGGAAGTGCAAGCGCTGTTCGCCGCCGACAACATATACGGCCTTGGCAAAATCATAGGTTTCATGGCGATACAGCGCAGCTGCCAGGTCGCGTGTGGCATACAGCGTGGCACCGTCCGATTTTTTGATCAGGCAAGGGGGCAGGTCATATTCATCCAGCATGACGACCATGGCACCGTCCGATTCGGTCAGCAGGTTGCGTTCTTCCAGCATGGCCACGACCCGGTCCATTTTGTCGTTATAAAACGCCTCGCCGTTTGTTGAATCGAATTGAATATCCATCAAGGCATAGATTTTCATGAACTCCTTGAGTGATTCATTGCGGAACCATTGCCACAGATGCTGTGCTTCCGCGTCGCCATCCTCAAGCTTTTTGAACCATTCGCGGCCTTGATCTTCCAACGTCTGATCATTTGCCGCTTCCTCGTGGAACTGGACATACAGCTTCAGCAGCTCCTTGATCGGTTCGGCTGTCACTTTTGCTTCATCGCCCCATTTTTTGTACGCAACGATCAGCTTGCCGAACTGCGTGCCCCAGTCGCCCAGATGATTGATGCGGACAGGCGTGTAGCCCTGCTTTTGCATAATGTTGGCGATCGCATTGCCGATGCAGGTGGAGCGCAGATGCCCCATGGAGAACGGCTTGGCGATGTTAGGGGAGGACAGGTCGATCGGGACCTTGCGTCCCTGGCCAACCTTGCTGTCACCATAGGTGCTTCCTTGGGACAAGACCGCACTCATGATGTCCTTGGCCACAATGGCCTGATCCAGGAACAGGTTCAGGTACGGGCCGGCGACCTGAATTTCTTTGAGGGGAGCACCCTGGATTTTGTCAGCCAGCTCGGCTGCGATCATCGGCGGTGCCTTGCGCAATGCCTTGGCCAATTGAAAGCAGGGGAATGCGATGTCACCCATTGCCGGGTTCGGCGGTGTCTCCAACATGCCTAGTACTTTTTCCAATGGAAAATCGTCAACGCCCAATCCTGCCAGAGCATCCGTGATTTTGGTTGCAACGTGCAGCTTGTGATTCATTCGATCTCATCCTTTCATCAACTAACAAAATAAAGACCCCGCGTCCCTTTCCTGCAAGTAGGAAAAGAGACGAGAGGTCGTATTTACTCCCGCGGTGCCACTCTTGGTTGCTTCACCGAACCAGCGCGTCCTCGCTGCTGTTCCGGATGAAACCGCTCAACTGCTGTAACGGGCAAACCCGACCGACCCTACGCAGCCGTCAAAAAACGGCCTTCGGGGCAGTATCTCCGAGGTGCGCTTCATCATCTTCCACAGACCGGGCTTCCACCGTCCCCGATT
>JBLNEJ010000522.1:0-4018 GCA_050262535.1 Clostridia bacterium | reverse complement strand
GACAATCAGGGCCAAGATTGGCGAGGAGGCATTCGTCGCTAAGGGGAAAATGGTCGTCGCCCAGGGTTGGCGGGAAGTGTATGACCACGACGTGGAGGAAGAGGAGTCGGCAGATGGCGTCAAGGAGCAGCTTTTGCCGAGCGTGCAGAAGGGCGATACGCTGCGAATTGCCTCCGTTTCCATGACCAAGGGAGAGACGAAGCCGCCGGAGCACTTCAATGAAGGCACGCTGCTGTCAGCCATGGAAAACCCGGCGAAATACATGGCAGGCGAAAACAAGGAGCTGATCAGGACGATCGGCGAAACGGGTGGATTGGGCACCGTTGCTACTCGTGCCGACATTATCGAAAAGCTGCTGAACAGCTTCCTGATCGAGCGCAAAGGCAAGCAGATCATGATCACCTCGAAAGGAAAACAGCTGCTGGAGCTCGTTCCCGCCGACCTGCAATCGCCAACACTGACAGCGCAATGGGAGCAAAAGCTGGGCGCCATCGCAAAAGGCAATCTGAACAAGCAAGTGTTCATTAGCGAAATGAAAGCGTACGCCAAGTCAGTGGTGCAGGAAATCAAAAACAGTGAGAAGAAATTCAAGCATGATAATTTGACCCGATCGAAATGCCCGGATTGCGGATCATTTTTGTTGGAGGTCAACGGCAAAAGGGGCAAGATGCTTGTATGTCCCGATCGGGAATGCGGCCATCGCAAAACAGTCGCCAAGCAGACCAACGCCAGATGCCCGCAATGCCACAAAAAGCTGGAGCTGCGCGGAGAAGGGGAAGGCCAGGCGTTCGTTTGCGTCTGTGGACACAAGGAGAAGCTCTCGACTTTCCAGGAGCGGCGAAGCAAGGAAAAGAACAGCAAAATGTCCAAGCGCGAGGTATCCAGCTACCTGAAGCAACAGAACACCGATGACGATGGCATGGTGAATACGGCGTTGCGTGACGCGCTTGCCAAATTAACGCAAAAAGAATAGCGCAGGAAAACAATTGACGAAGAAAGGGATTCCGGTTTATGCGGAGTCCCTTTTTGTCGTAGAAATCACCTTGATAGGATTGTTGAAGTTGAACGGACGCTTGACGAAGCCGCGTTTTCTACTAAGATGAAAGAATAGAATTAGAAAAAAAAGGGAGAGGAAGATCATTTTATGGAACTAAAAGAGCTTCACGCTTCCCATTTGGAAGAAGCAGCAACCCTCTTGTCTGCCAGGCATGCGAGAGAGCGCCTAACCTATCCCGTCCTTCCTGACTCCTTCGAAGATCCGCAACAAGCACTGACTGTACTTCAAGCATTACAACAAAAAGAGAATGCCATCGGCGTAGGGGCATTTCGCGGGAACAAGCTCGTTGGATACATGCTCGGGGCGATTGATACGGACAAAAACCGAGAGCGCCATGTCTGGATCGATTATGCCGGCTCGGCTATTTCCGGGGAGGAGAGTCCTGAGCGATACCGGGATTTATATGCGTGGCTTGGTGAAAAGTGGGTGAACCATGGGGCATTTGATCATTATGTGGTCGTTCCAGGGGGTGATTCCATGGCGCTGGATGCGTGGTTTCGGCTTGGCTTCGGCCATCAGCAGGTGCATGCCATTCAGCATATTCCAGAACCCTTGGCCACAACTCCCAACGTGACAGACTTTCACATTCGACGTGCCACCAAAGAGGATGAAGCGGTGGTGCGCTCGTTTGCGACGCTGATTATGGAGCATCAGGCGAAAGCACCTGTATGGGCACCCGGGTTCCCGGAAGAACGCAGAAAGCTCCAGGACGGGTATGCAGGGCTATTGGAGGATGAAGAGGTTTGGGTATGGCTGGCTTCGTCGAAAGAAGGAGCACCACTCGGCTTCCAGGCCTACTGGCCGACCAGTGAGAACATGATGACACCAGGCATGAGCATTTCCCTGGGAGTCGGCGCTACGTTGCCGGAAGCGAGGGGCAAAGGCGTCGCTTCCGCCCTCACGAGACACGGCTTGTCAAGCGCGCTTCAATCAGGCTATACGCGCTGTGTAACGGATTGGCGAATGACGAATCTGCAGTCATCCCGTTTTTGGCCGGACCATGGGTTTATCCCGATCGCTTATCGGTTGGCGCGCAACATCGATCGGCGAATGGCATGGGCAACCGGGAGAAGACATCCCCACGAGTAGAGATTTGTCAGTCTTGCAATCGGGTAAGCCAGTCAGCGACATGCTTCTGCACGAGTGCCCGCTGTTCAATCTGAATCATATGCCCCGCCTGCTCCAGAACAAAGAAGTGTCCTTGGGAAAACTGAGCCGATAGAGCGGATTGATCCTCATAGCCGACAATCCAATCGTGTCGTCCTGTGAGAATCAATGCAGGCTGGGGGAAGAGGGTGTCCCTTGTGAAGGGAGCCTCTGAAAAATGATAGCCTTCCGTACGCCAAGCTGAAGCAAGAAAAGGGCGATTGGCAAGCAAACGCCCGGGTTGAATCTCCTTGCTGAAAGCCTCGCGATTTTTCATCGTTTGATGAACGAACAATGTCTCAAATGCAACGGCAGCATCAGGATCGAGCCCTTCAGTTACATCCGGATCGCGTGACAGCACGACTCTTCCTGGTACATTTCGTACAGTGGAGTATGTCACCGGACAAAGCAGGCAGCAACCACGAACTTGTGCAGCCAGCCTTCCCAGTAATCCTTGAGCAAGATAACCGCCAAACGACATGCCAAGCAGTGCGAACGGCCTTCCCTGAAGCAGAGTGTGAAGCGCATCAAGCAGTAGAGTCAATAGGTCGTCCGTTGTGTTGGCCCATTCGGGAAGCTCGCTTTTCCCGTGGGCAGGAATGTCGACATAGATGCGACGAAACCCCTTGCGAGTGAGAAAGAGCGGCTCGAGCCAGGCTTTCATCGAGCGATGGTCCATTGCCAAAGGATGCAGGATGACGAGCGGCAGCCCCATGGGTTCCCCATGCTCCTCCATGAAAACGCTCGCATTTTGGTCAAGGGTCATAGCGCTTGCTCCTTAGTCAACCTGTGCCATGCCGCGTTTCACAGCCGCTTCTGCCTCCAGCTGCTTGTAAATCTGACCTTTTTCCGCATAGGACTGACGAATACGGCGCAGCTCCTTGAAGTCATCTTCGGTCAGCTCGCGTTTCACCTTGGCAGGGGAGCCGACGACCAATGTGCGAGGCGGAACTTTCATGTTAGGAGGGACCAGTGCTCCTGCGGCGACCATCGCTTCCTCGCCGATTTCGGCACCGTCGAGCACGATGGCGCCCATGCCAATCAATGCGCCTTGGCGTACGATGCAGCTGTGCAGGACCGCATTATGACCGACTGTTACCTCGTCTTCGAGGATCAAGGGGTGATTCGGGCTTTGGTGCAGCGTGCTGTTGTCCTGGACACTGACGCTCCTGCCGATTACGGTAGGGGCAATGTCGCCGCGGATTACCGTGTTGTACCAAATATTCGATCCTTCCCCGACTGTCACATCGCCGGAAATCAAGACGCCTTTGGCGAGAAAGGCGGTTGGATGGATGACGGGCGTTTTTCCGTTAAAAGGTAAAATCAACATGTGAAATCTCCTCCAAGTCAACGAACATGTATGGATGTATGCTACGAAAGTAGGGTGCAACCGGATTGCGGTGGATTGGTATGGTGAATGCACAGACGTCCGCTGATGGGATTCACGTCTACGATCAATCCCGCGAGAAAGGCTTCGTCACTTGGACGTGTCAGCACGCGAATGCCTTCAACCATCGTAACGGTATCCTGAGAGGATGGTTCGGTAATCGCAATGCTGTACGAATAGCTGCTGCAGCCTGTCGTCGTGATCACAATTTTGACTCCGAGTAGTTGTGAGTCGGGTTCGGCAGCAATCGTCCTTGCAAGCAGAGAGGCGGCTGCTGGTGTGATCGTGATCAAGAAACACCCCTCCTTTTGAGAAAAATCGTCTCATTCATTCTACTACAGGTGAGGGGGGCTGGCTACGTCGGGTTCCCGCTTCATCCAAGAACGTCCAGTTGACCGAAGCAAATGTTCTATGGTAAAGTATATCTT
>JBLNEJ010000521.1:0-3183 GCA_050262535.1 Clostridia bacterium | reverse complement strand
CAATTCGAGAAAGACAGCGAGCATCCGCTTCACGATTTCCGGCTTCAGTTGCTGTTTGCGTGCTAACGCTTCCAGATGTATTTTTTTCACCGAAGGATACTGCCGTAAAAATTGGTACAGCTGCTTGAATTGCTCATGCCGGGGAAATTGGATCAAATCCAGTCCAAGATCAGGGTCTCCGAACATACAGTAAATTCGCTCTACCTGCTGATGGCTGGCGAGCACAGTTGCCAGAAGGTCCCGTTTCCCGGGCAGATCGTACAGGATAAGCCAGCGCGCTTCAGGTGGAAGCCCACGCGTCACATCCTCTTCCGTCCATTGCCAAACGGCAGGGCGGTCAGAACCTTCCGGGGCAGGGGCACCAAGTAGAGTGGATAACGATTCCATCGTTGCGGAATCAAAGACAATTGTTAAAGCAGCAGGGTCCATCGCCATCTGCTTCCATTTCGTCTGCTTCTCCCGACTCCCGCGCCAATCAAAAATTTGCAGATGAGGAATCGCAGCATCCCGGATGACGATCTGCGGCTTGCGCTTTCCGTTCCACTCATTGACAGACAGCTCACCGACCACATTCAGCTTGGCCTTCGGCGTAACGTGCTCCCCGAGATGTGCCAGCTTGAAGCCGATGGCATCGAGGTTTTTCCCCTCGGCCACCAATGTGCACTTCAAGTGGTTCTCGTCCCTGCCGATTTTCCGTACGTCTGCCGCCGCTACCTCGTCGAGCATCAACAGCGGCGTCGGGTTGCCCATCCCGAACGGTGCGAGCGCCTCAAGCTGCTCGGCAAGCTCCAGACCTACCTCGGCAAGCGGTGCTGCCAGGTCAACCTTTGTGATCGGCGTGTAATCTTCCTCCGTAAGCGTACGATCTGCGATCTGCTTCATCTTCTCGCGAAACGGTTCGATGTTTTCGATTGGCAGTGTCATGCCAGCAGCCATGACGTGGCCGCCATAATGAGGTAGCAGCTCCCGACAGGCGGTAAGGGCTTCATACATGTCAAAGCCTGCGATGCTTCTCGCAGAGCCCTTGGCGATTCCTTTTTCCCGGTCAATCCCAAGTACGATTGTCGGCCGATAGAATGTTTCTACCAAGCGGGAAGCGACGATTCCGACAACGCCGACATTCCATCCTTCCTTGGCGACGACGAGTACCGAATTGGTTTGCGGCGGAAATTCACGTTCCACCATGGCAATCGCCTCATCCGCCATCTGCTGCACCAGTTCCTGACGCTCCTGGTTCAATTGATCCAATTCGGTCGCATAGCGCTCCGCCTCTTCCGGGTCCGAAGCAGTCAACAGCTTGACAGCTGCCTCTGCTGTCTCCAAGCGTCCGCTCGCGTTGATCCGTGGGCCGATGGCAAAGCCAACGTGCCCCGCCGTAAGCTCGGTCTCCTCAAGCCCGCACACGCGAATCAACGCCTTTAAGCCAACGTTGCGGGTGTTATTGAGACGGCGTAGCCCCAAGCCGGCAAAAATCCGGTTCTCATCAGTCAGCGGCACCAGATCGGCAATTGTCCCGATGGCCGCAAGATCGATCAAATGCATCGGCGGTTTTCCCATCAGCGCATGGGCCAACTTGAAGGCAACACCCACCCCGGCCAGCATGTCAAATGGATACGTGCAGCCCGGTTTTTTGGGATTGATCACCGCATACGCCTCCGGTATGACCGCAGGCGGCTCATGGTGATCGGTCACAATGATGTCGAGTCCCAAGCTTTTCCCATGCTCAACCTGTTCAACGGCGCTGATTCCGGTGTCCACTGTAATAATCAGCTTGTATCCGCCCTCTGCAAGATAGGTGAGCGCATCCTTGTTGAGTCCGTAGCCTTCCTTAAAACGGTTTGGTATATAGTAGTCGAAGTTCGCTCCTAGTTCTTGCATCACATGCACCATCAGACTGGTTGAACTTACTCCGTCGGCATCGTAATCCCCATAAATGCAAATCGGTTCCCCTTGCTCAATGGCTTGCCGGATACGCAGCACACTGCACTCCATGCCATCGAGCAGAAACGGAGAGTGAAACTGTTCTTCACTGACGTGTAAAAAAGCTTGCGCACGCTCAGGCGTATCGATTCCACGAATCGCCAGCAGGCGTGCAACCAGTGGTGAAATCCCGCACTCCTGGGCAATTCGGGCACTTGTTCCTTCATCATACGCGGCCAATTGCCAACGCGTCCTCGCTTTGAGCATAGGCCCCCCTCCAATCCCAGTTAATTATATGCGAAAACCTGGCGGGAGCCAAGACCAGAACATCATCCTTCAATCGTGTTCTTTCGGGGAGGCATCATACGGATTGATGTGGACAAACACATCCCGTACGTGCGTGAACTGGGAGAGCAGATCCTTCTTCACTTGCTTGCCAATGCGGTGCCCCTCCTCCACAGAAATACCAGGGTCAACACTGATTTTCACATCGACAATCTGGTAATGCCCGTGCTCTCTGGCCCTTAGCTCGTCCAGTCGCTTGACCCCGCTTACGGTCTGGATGGCCTGACGCAAGGGCTCTGTTTCTTCATCCTGCAGCACGTGATCCAGGGTTGAACGGATGGCTTCCATCAAAAGATCGTAAGCCATTTTCAACACAAGCAAGGAAACAAACACGCCTGCGGCTGGATCAAGATAGATCAGCCACGGAATATTGAACTTCGCACCCATAATGGCGCCGCTGATCCCGATCAAGGCGGCAAATGATGAGTACACATCCGAACGGTGTTCCCACGCATTTGCGATCAGCGATTGGCTGTTCAGTTTTTTTCCCAGGTTGTATTTGTAACGAAACATCGCTTCTTTAATTACCATCGATCCGATTGCCGCCCAGATCGCGATCATTTCCGGTGCAATAACGGGTTTAAACAAAGCCTGAACCGAGCCATAACCAATCTCAAAGCCTACCAGCATCAGCAGGATCGATACAATGATCGAGGCAATCGATTCCGCTTTTCCGTGCCCGTACGGATGTTCCTTGTCGGGTGGCTGCTCAGCCGCACGAAGACCGATCAGTACGGCAACCGATCCCACCACATCAGAAGCGGAATGAGCCGAGTCGGCAATCAAGGCACGCGAGTTGGCAATGTAGCCGATAACCAGCTTGATCCCCGCCAGCAGAAGATTCCCTATGATCCCTACCCATGCTCCGAACTGTGCTTTCGCCAAACGTTCATCCATTTTCGTGACTCCCCTTTCTTC
>JBLNEJ010000520.1:0-6634 GCA_050262535.1 Clostridia bacterium | reverse complement strand
TATCCTGCTGAGCTACGGGGACATGGTTTTGCAGGCGATTTGTGTCTTTGTGTTGACCGAATCCCTACCTTTTCATTATATGTATCGGAGTGGTTTTTGGCAAATGCAACCGGTGCTTGTTCCGCTGCAGGAAGAAGGATTTGGCGGATTCAGCTTGAAAACTAATACGCAATAGATGACAATGGTAATAGGACTATATGATCAATTACATAAGGTATTGGGGGATAACCATGCTGACCAAACTGTTTCCACAAATCAATGCGCAAAAGCTGAGGGAAAAAGGAACCGACTACGACCTGACAGGCCGCTTCAAGGATACACTTTTTTTTAACCATTTTACGCAGCATGATTTTCATAACCTTGCGTTGATCCAAAAGGTTTTGGAAGGTTCAGTCAACGAGGTTGTCACCATGGTTCATGATTATCTGAATGAATTAAAATCCAATGAACAGCAAGCAGTTTCCCAAAAAGATATTGCTCACTATATCGAAACCTTTTTACGGCATGAACGCAACTGGGAGTATGTGTTTAAGACGCTTGCCTTTTTTCAGCAATTGCAAAAAAAACAGTACAATCTAGGTAAACTCATCGTTGTATCCAATCAGATCTTTTTCTTTTTTACGGTGAAGCTTGTTTCCAAAAAAGCATTAACGCCAAACAAATGTCTGGAATTGCTTGAAACGCTTCAACGGGCGAACAACATTGATCAGCAGTTGCTGGTAGAAGTGTACACGGAAAAACTTATCGAGGAAGCGGCCGAGGGCTTCGGGGGCTTGATGGAGAAGAATGCCGAGATTGTTTATATCAAGGATCTCATCCAGCAGTTGGACAAGCAAAACCTTGAGGCGCAAAATATTACCGCTGCAGCCCAGCAAATGTCTGCATCTGTTGGGGAGGTCGCCCATAATGCCATGCATGTTGCCGAGCGCACGGAGCAGGCCGTTGAGGAGGCGGAGCGAGGGAAAACCGTTATCAGCAGCGCTCTGGGAGAAATCATTCAGACGAATGAAACATTTGACACGATTACGAGTAAATTTTCCAAACTGAAGGAATACATCGAGACGATTCAGGGTGTGGTGAAGCTGATCAATCAAATTGCTGATCAGACCAGTCTGCTGGCGCTCAATGCTTCTTTGGAAGCAGCGCGTGCCGGAGAGCATGGGAAGGGATTCTCCGTTGTGGCGCAAGAGGTTCGCAAACTGGCTGCAAATACGCTCTCATCTCTCCAGGAAATCAACGATAATGCCGAGAATTTGCGTGAATTTTCCCTGGAAGTGTCTGATTCCATTGAGTTCACGAAACGAATCGTGCGACAAGGGGTGAATGAGGCTCAACAGGCATTGCCGATGTTGGAGAAAATTGTGGAAAACATTCAAACAATCAACCAGGGAACGAACAATATTGCTGCGATTACGCAAGAACAGACAGCCGCGATCGATGATGTTACCAATCGGATGATAACGGTCGCGGAGCTTACGGAAGATGTACGTCTGTTGGGACAACAAACGGGAATGGCGGTCTATGGATTAAGCCGTTATACAGAAGAATTCCGCACGCGAATTTTCTCCAATAATATCAAATTGTCAAGCAGGGCGCTGCTTCAACTGGCGAAGACAGACCATATTTTGTGGAAATGGCGCATTTACAACATGTTGATCGGGTTGGAAAAAATAGTGCCCGAAGCGGTGTCCTCGCATACGACATGTCGACTCGGGCTCTGGTATCATGATCCCGCTTCAAAAGAAAGGGTTGGCCATCTTCGGGAATACGAGCAGCTGCTTGAGCCCCACAAACAGGTGCACGAATTGGCCAAGATGGCAGCCAAAGCATACAATAGCGGCAACCTCCATGAAGCAGAAAAGCACCTTGCCTTGCTGGAGGATCAAAGTCATGAGGTATTGCGTCTGATTGATATTCTGATCGACCATATTGAACAGGAACATGTAGCAAATGGACTTGCATAAATGAAGAAAAGGCGACTTTCATAAGGAAGTCGCCTTTAGCTTGTCGTCCGAGGCAGCGCGTATTCAATGGGGAGCGATTCGCTGAGCAATGGGGAAAAGCGGCCGTGAATAAACGAGTCGATCAATTCCTCCATTTCCATCGAAATCCTAATGTTCAGTTCATCGATTTCGGCAACAAACCGATCCTTCCGGGAATCATAAACCAACTGACCTGTTGGATTTAGCGGGAAGAGCAAGGTTTTTTGCATGCTCCCGGAAGCAATCTTCCGAATCTCACGCAGAGAACAAAACAATTCACCCCAGATGGGAAGATACGGTTTCGTACGAAAAAGAAGGAGCTGCTGTATCAACTGATGAGTAGTTTCCTGCAAAAGCGTGACGTCCATCTGTTTCAAGCATATCACCGTTCACTGTATTTTTTTCCATTGTATCATTGCGGTAGGAAAGGGGAAACAGAAAACAAATCGATTGGGATAAAACTGTTCCATTCGCACACATTACCGGGAATTAAATGTTACAATTGTATATATAATGTCTGAATAACTTTAGGGAGGGAATTTATGTCAGAAGAGACTGCGAAAGTTACTCATTCAAAGACGTCAGCAATGAAGATTGCAAAACGAATCATTTTTGTCTTTATCGGAGCGGTGCTTGTATCGATTGGACTGGAGATTTTTTTGGTACCGAACCGGATTATTGATGGCGGGATCGTGGGGATTTCGATTTTGCTTTCCCATGTCACCAAATGGTCGCTCGGTCTGTTTCTCTTTCTGTTAAATCTGCCATTTCTCATATTGGGTTATAAACAGATCGGGAAGACGTTTGCACTCTCGACCTTGTTTGGCGTCACAATCATGTCGATCGGGACAACGATCCTGCATCCTGTTGAAAGTTTAACCGAGGACCCTTTATTGGCAGCCGTTTTTGGCGGAATCATTCTCGGTGTCGGGGTAGGGATGGTCATCCGAAATGGCGGGTCTCTTGATGGAACCGAGATCGTAGCGATTCTGATTAACAGGAAATCGCCCTTCTCTGTTGGGGAAATCGTGATGATGTTCAACATTTTTATCTTGTCCAGCGCTGGTTTTGTGTTTGGATGGGACCATGCGATGTACTCGCTTATCGCATATTATATTGCCTTCAAGATGATCGATTTGACGATTGAAGGGTTTCAGGAATCGAAATCGGTCTGGATTATCAGCGAACAGTTTAAGGATATCGGAGATGCTTTGCTGGCTCGTTTAGGGCGTGGTGTCACCTACTTGAGCGGTGAGGGCGGATACAGCGGAGACGACAAAAAAGTGATCTTCTGCGTCATTACCCGATTGGAGGAAGCGAAGCTGAAGAACATCGTTGAAGAAATTGACTCTTCTGCTTTCTTGGCAATTGGCAACATCCACGACGTACGAGGCGGACGCTTCAAAAAGAAAGATATCCATTGATCGAAAGAGGGAAGGGAACGCTTATGGGGAAGACAGTGCATTCCGGTCCGGTAAAGCTGCCGGCAAAGCCTGATCCGTCATTATGGGTTAGTCCCCTGCCGTTTGGTGTGGGTAAAGTGAAACCGCATCATATCATGGATACGTTGAAGGTGGCCTGGGAAAATCGGGATCAATGGCCTTATGCGTATCGGATCTTGACGCAGGGGGTATGCGATGGATGCGCCCTGGGAGTCTCGGGTCTGTATGATCGAACGTTGGAAGGACCTCATCTTTGCACGACACGATTGAATGTTTTGCGATTAAATACAATGCCTGCGATCAAACCGGAGCTTCTTCATGCAGATATCGAAGAACTGCGCAAGCTGGACAGCACGGAGCTGCGGAAGCTTGGACGGATTCCGTACCCGTTGATTCGACGAAAAGGGGAGTCGAAATTTTCCCGAATCTCCTGGGATGACGCACTTGATGCGATTGCGGGAAAAATCAGACGGATTTTGCCCAAGCAGCTTGCCTTTTACTTAACGGCACGGGGGATTACAAACGAATCGTACTATACAGCGGCAAAGGTTGCCCGTTTTCTCGGGACCAACCATATCGACAACGCGTCGCGGATTTGCCATTCACCGTCCAAGACGGCCCTAAAGCGTTCGGTTGGTATCGGTGCGTCCAGCTGCAGCTACAAGGATTGGATCGGGACGGATGTGCTTGTTTTCTGGGGGAGTGTAGCTGCCAACAATCAGCCCGTCTCAACCAAATATATGTACGCGGCCAAGCGCAAAGGAACCAAAATCATCTGCATCAACCCGTACCACGAACCGGCGATGGACTCCTACTGGATTCCGTCAGTTCCGGAATCAGCTTTGTTCGGAACCAAGCTTGCCGATGATTTTTATCAGGTAAACATTGGCGGCGACATTGCGTTTATGAACGGGGTCATGAAGATTTGGTTCGAGATGGAGGAGAAGCAGCCGGGCAGCGCGGTGAACCATGTGTTTGTGCGGGAACACACCAATGGCTATGATGAGCTGAAGCAGCATGTGAAGAAGCAGGACTGGACCATGCTGGAACGTTCCTCCGGCATGACCAGGGAGCGGATGAAACAGTTTGCGGAGCTGCTGGCGAATGCGAAATCGGCCGTCTTTGTCTGGAGCATGGGCCTGACGCAGCATCGTTTTGGAACAGACAACATTTCACAGGTAGCAAATCTCGCCTTGCTGCGCGGCTTTCTTGGCAGAGAGCATTGCGGCTTGATGCCGATTCGCGGTCATTCCGGGGTGCAGGGAGCTGGAGAGATGGGGGCTGATCCGTTCAGCCTGCCCGGTGGTGACTACAGTGAGCAAGACCGGAAACGGCTGGAGAAGCTGTGGGGCTTTCCTCTTCCGAACTGGCAGGGGGATATCGTCGGCGTTACGTTGGAAAATGCGTTGCTCCCGGAAGAGCATGAGCGCAAGTGCAAGCTGTTCTATACATCCGGCGGGAATTTTCTCGAAACGATGCCTGATCCCGCCTTTGTGAAGCGGTGCCTGGAGAGTGTTGACATACGCGTGCATCAAGACATTATCCTGAATACGTCCACGCTTGTCGATGCCAAGGAAGCGGTGATCGTACTGCCCGCCATGACTCGCTATGAACAGCCGGGTGGAGGAACATCGACCTCAACGGAGCGAATGGTGTACTTCTCTCCAGAGATTGAGGGCAGGCGGATGGAGGAGGCCCGGGCTGAATGGCAAATCTATGTGGATCTTGCGGCCCGCGTCAAACCGGAGCAGAAACAAGCGATTTGGTTTGAAAATGCGCAAGAAATCCGTGATGAAATTGCGAAAGCGGCACCCAACTATGAGGGCATTCAGCATTTGAAAAACAGAGGCGACTTTTTTCAGTGGGGGAGCGCCTTTTTATGCGAGGACGGGATTTGCCCAACCGCGGACGGCAAAGGGAATTTGCTTCCGATTCAATTGCCGGAGCTGCGCAAGGATGAAGGCCATTTTTACGTGACGACCCGCCGGGGCAAGCAATTCAACTCGATGGTGTACAGCAACACAGATCCGTTCAATCATGCGGAACGAACGGACGTTTTGCTCAATCCGCGGGATGCGCGCAGACTAAATTTGAATGATGGCGATGCGATTGTCGTCTACAATCAGCATGGAACGTTTTATGGCAAGGCCAAGGCAGCGGAGGTTCGCGAGGGCAACATACAGGTGTATTGGCCGGAAGGAAATGTCCTGATGCCCAAGGGAGTATACGAGAAGTACGCGGGAATACCGGAGTACAATACGTCGGCTGTCGTGGAAAAGGCGGAAATCTTTTACTCGCAAAAGGATCGAAAATACAAGGAAAAACGCATTGAAGAGCTGGAAATGGACATCGGATGACCACCCACAGCTTCGTCTCTGACGCTCTTGCCAAGATGGCAAGGGCGTCATTTTCAATCTACATACAAAATCCAAGAAACGCAAAACCGAATCGATTGGAAAAAATGATATAATATGCTAGTAATCGATCAACGGAAGGCGAGAAAGGGGATTCGTTCATGATTCAACTCATCCGCAACACGCTGACGAACAAAAATGGATTTATGATTTTTATTTTATGGAATCATTTGGCTATAGCAGGGCTGCTGACTCTTTTGCTCCCTAATTTATCATTCTGGAAGGTCACTTCTTTGGGGTTGGTTATTACCTTATTGGTATCCCCTTACTATTTTATTGCAAAACAAAGCAAGCTGATCCGCTATTTGGTTGCTGCGGGATTAGTGTATTACTCCATAGCGTTTGATTTGGTGACCGATTATACGGAAGTCAAGTTCCTGATTTTTATTTTGCTGGGCATTTTGGCAGCCTATCTGGATTGGAAGCTGATCGTGACGACCTGCGTGATGTTTATAGCATCGTATTCCATCGGGTTTTTCGCTGGAAGCTTTGATATGTTCGTAGGCGTAAATACATTGCATAACTTCATTCTCGAAACGATTGCCGTCATTCTAGCGGTAGGAGGGCTAACCTATCTCTGCTTGTCGGGACAAGCCTCACTGAAACAGGTAGAAGCAGCGCGCCAGGCTGCAGAGGAGAAGGAACAACGGTTGAGCCTGTTGTTTGAAGAAGTTTCCCGCGTGACGGAAAAGCTGGACCAGGCGTCAGGCCATGTAAACGGGGCAGCAGAAATGACCAGACAATATACCGATGAAATGATGACTTCATTTCGAGAGGTTTCCTCCGGTATGGAGTC
>JBLNEJ010000519.1:0-6384 GCA_050262535.1 Clostridia bacterium | reverse complement strand
CCGTTGTTTTGCGAGAAGAAGATGACCGGCAGCTTGTAAACACCTGCATAGTTCATCCCTTCATAGAAGTCACCCTGGGAGGTTGCACCGTCGCCAAAGTAGTTGATTGCCACTTGTTTTTCGTTGCGCAGCTTGAAACCCATCGCTACACCCGTTGCTTGTGTACATTGCGCCGCGATAATGATTTGCGGCATTAAAACGTTTACATCTTGCGGGATTTGACCACCATGAATGTGTCCGCGGGAATACAGGAACGCCTGGTAAAGCGGCAAGCCATGCCATACCATTTGCGGAATGTCGCGGTAGCTTGGCAGAATGAAGTCTTTTTTCTCCAGTGCAAATTCGGAGCCGATCATTGTTGCCTCTTGTCCTGCAACCGGAGCATAAAAGCCAAGGCGTCCTTGACGGTTCAAGCTGATGGCACGTTGGTCCCAAACGCGTGTGAACACCATACGGCGCATTACTTCACGCAATTGTTCATCAGAAAGCTTCGGCATCAGGTCAGGACGTACAAGCGTGCCGTCCGGTGCCAAAATTTGCAATGGCATATTGTTGCCGGTTTGTTCTACAGCAGTGGATACACTCATTGATTTCACCTCGTACATGTAATGGGATAGCGCGGTTCACACGCTAGAGTCGGAACTAGGCTGTTTCATAACACCCTGTTATACCTCAGAAACAGTTCTGTTTCACCGTGTTACAATACTGATATTACAGGGTTTATTTCTTTTCTGTTCTGTTTTATCATAAAAGCTGTATCAGTTTTTTTCAAGTGCTTTTTTTCATATTGGTTAGGTGAGGGATTGACGATGAGCGAATATATGAAACGAACGATCAATAAGGAAGAAGTTTCGAGTGCCTATCTGCAAGGTACCCGCTCGGTAAAAGTGTACCTTCCGCCTGGTTATCATGAATTGCTTTCCTATCCGGTTGTTTATTGTCAGGATGGCAACGATTTTTTTACGATGGGGCGGATTGCAACGATTGCCAACCAGCTTATTCTGGAGGAGGACATGGAACCATTTATCGTGGTCGGTGTATCGGTCGATCGCAACAAACGTACAAGTGAATATTCGGCAATCGGCGAGCGCAACGATGCCTACAAACGATTTTTCGCTGAAGATTTGGTGCCGTTTATCGAAAATCGTTATCCTGTTCGAAAATCAAAGCGCGTGATTGCCGGCGACTCGCTTGGTGGAACTGTGTCCCTTCATCTTGCCCTCGATTACCCGGAGCTGTTTTCGAATGTTCTTTCCTTGTCCGGAGCCTTTCTCGCGCCTACGCTTGAAGCGCTGCAGCTAGAAAGCGATCTCTCCTGGCTGAATCTATGGATGCTGATTGGCCTTGATGAAACGAGTGTTGAAACGCATATGGGCCATATTGATTTCGTGCATTGGAACAGGCTTGCCAAACAAGCTCTTGAACAAAAGAAGGCCAGGCTCCATTATATCGAAAAGCCTGGTGTCCATACGTGGGGCTTCTGGCAAAAAGAGCTCCCCGACGGGTTGCGTCATTTTTTTCCGACGAGCGGATTGTAAGCAGAACGGTTTATTCGAATCCGTTGATTTCCTTGATATCTTCGTAACGATAGTGCCGACCGCCTGTTAGCGTAATGCCGTTATGGGTGGCCCGCTCGATCTCGCCGGCAACCTGCTGTTCGTCATGAAGCACGATATTGACGATTTTGCTTTCCTCTGCCTGCATGCTCTGCCGCAAGCGGGCTTTCTCATGTGCCGTAATCATGGATTCCCTCCTGTAGTTTTGCCTAGAAATAGTATGACTTCAAATGGATGTGAATAAACGGTTCATTTCGCTTTCGATTGGAAAGCAAACGTGCCCATTGAACAGGAAAAGCCCCCATGCTCTTTTTCGAGCACCAGGGGCTTTCGCTGTTACTCATATTCCAGTCGAAACCTCATAGGAATCGACAATCCCGATGATCACGGCATCCACCGGCGATTCCTTGCTACCAAGCACGGTGCGTGCCGGCGTTCCCTGCGAAACGATCACACGTTCGCCCACGCCCGCTCCGATTCGATCCGCCGCGACGACAAGCTGGCCGCACGCGCCACCGTTCGCATCAAACGGTTGAACGATCAGCAGCTTCAAGGTCTCCATCCCGGTTTCCTTTTGCGTTGACCAGACACTGCCGATCACTTTTCCGAGAAACATTCATCCTTCCCCCTTGCTGCCGATGGTCCGAACGTGCCATCCCTGCTCTTTCATCAGATCCTTCGCCAAGGGCGAGATGAGTGTATCTGCCTTGAGATAGATGCTCTTGTTCGGGAGCTGCGTTTGGCGTTGCAACCATTCTACCGTCAACAGCTTCCCGTTAAAAACACAACCATCTTCACCTGCTTCCGCTTCCATCCTGTCCGCTGCTTCTTCATGCCGCCTCGACTTCAGCTTGCGGATGACCGCATCTGCAAGCGATTGTTGCGGATGAAGCTCCACACCAAGCTCTTGTATAGCAGCCAACTGTTGTTGAAAAAGGCGCTGATACGGTCCTGGCAACTCAACCGATTGCAGCGTTCTGCGATCCGCTCGTTTGATCCCGGGTACATCGGAGCCGATGAGCACGCTTTTCCCCAGAACGAGAGCGGCGAAAATCAGCTCCGCCTTGATTGTGCCTTTCATTCCCGCTGCCTCCCGTGCGACGTTGTCGAGATCAATTTCCGGTATGAGGATCGCATCATATTCCTTCGGCACTTCCAAAGGAGCAGGTGCATATTCATCGGTCGCGATCACCCTTCCCGCACCGCCGCACTCAAGCCGATTCATGCCTAGCCATGAGGCCGTTTCCCCGTCCAAAAACAGCAGGTCGTGACAAATGCGATGATTGTTCAGTTTGATAAACTGGTCGTGGAATGCTTCGTGTGCTGTGCTATCACAGAACACAAACAGCACCCGTTGTTTCGGTCGCTCCTTTTGATTCATCGATTGCAAGATTTCCTTCGCAATCGATTCAATCACTGCCCTCATGTCCACACTTCTCACCTCGCGAGACTCCCCATACGCCCATTTTTTCCAATGATCCGAACGTGATCGCCCGTCCTCACATTGGCGGCATTGGCTTCATCCTGATCGATGTGAAAATCAAGCCGATAGTTCGGACTGATCCGCACCGCTACATCCGGGAAAATAATCGGCCGGTCTCCCGTTGTCTGCAAAACCAGGCTGTCATGCTGACTGATCCCCATCCGCTCGGCTTCTTCTCCCGACAGATGAACATGGCATTTGGCAATGATGACTCCCTGCTCCAGGGTCACACAGCCTTTTGGCCCAATCAGCGTAATGCCCGGTGTCCCTTCTACGTGACCAGACAGCCGAATCGGCGGGTGTATCCCCAACTGAAAGCCATCCGTTCGGGAAATTTCCACTTGTGATGCCCCGCGAGCAGGACCCAAAATTCGTACGTGACTGATCATGCCTTTTGGCCCGAGTAACGTAATCTGTTCGTTCGCCGCAAATTGACCAGGCTGCGAAAGGTTTCGAAATGGGGTCAGTTCATAGCCTGTGCCAAACAATTGTTCCACGTGTTCTTTGCTCAAATGGACATGACGGTTGGAAACACCCGATGGAATGGTGAACATGTCGTCCGCTTTCTCGATGTTCCCCGAATCAGCCGGCGATTCTGTTTTTCCATGCGGTTTCACCGGAATCCCTCTCCCTTTCAAAAAATCTGCCGCCGCCGGGGTCAATCTGTCATCTGTCGCCAGGGGAAACGGGGCGGGAATGCCGCGTTTCCACATGGCACGCAGCATCGTTTCGGTAATGAGTGTCATCTACTCGTCGCCTAGCCTTCCAGCTTGGGCAAAATCAGCTCGATATCGGAATGCGGACGAGGGATGACGTGGACGGAGACGAGCTCTCCCACTTTTTCCGCTGCGGCCGCTCCCGAGTCGGTTGCCGCCTTCACTGCACCAACATCCCCGCGGACCATGACTGTCACCAATCCGCCACCTACATGCACCTTTCCAATCAAATGAACATTTGCCGCCTTCACCATCGCATCCGCTGCTTCAATTGCACCAACCAATCCTTTTGTCTCCACCATACCCAATGCTCCCATTTCTCCAGCCATTTGAAATGCCTCCTTTGTTTTTCATAACTTGTTTTGGATGATCGATACCATTTCTTACGCCTGTAATTCAAGCAACACCGATTTGATCAGTTCCTTCAGTTCATCCTTGCTGAACGTTGAAGCCGCTGGCACAGAGGTTACAGCTTGTGACACCACTGCTTCCATCGGTGCGGTTAGAACCTCCCGAATGCCAAAAGCGACCCGCTTGCGATGAAACAAGTGATGCACACTGATGTTATCCGACGAGATGTTGTTGCCAGCCGTTCCACAGCCAAGCGTCAGAGAAGGAGTAATGCCTGTGCTGGCACCAATCCCGCCAAAAGTTGTCCCTGCATTGACAACAATGCGGGACACCGGTTTTTCCATGCTGAACGCTTCAATGACATCATGCGCTTCTGCGTGAATTCCCATTGTATGGCCAAGGCCGCCGAACTGGAGCAGACGCATACATACATCGTCAGCTTCTTGCTGATCACGAACCGTGTACATCGCAAGAATCGGGGTCAATTTCTCGTAGGAGAAAGCGAAGTCTGGCCCGATTCCGTCCTCTTCTGCGATCAGCACCCGTGCGTCCGGGGGGACCAGGATTCCTGCGATTTGCGCTATGCTTTGAGGTGACTTCCCGACGAGCTCTGGATTTAGGCTGCCGTTTGCGACAAGCACATTCGCCACACGCTTTTTCTCATGATCGTCTAGAAAGTAGGCACCTTGTCGCTTGCATTCCGCAACGACCTTGCGCTTGATTGCTTTGTCGACCACCAGCGCTTGCTCTGAAGCGCATATCGTCCCGTTATCAAACGTTTTGCTTTGCATGATGCGTCGGATGGCGACCGGGATATCGGCACTTTCGTGAAGATAGACAGGCACATTTCCAGGGCCTACCCCGTAGGAGGGCTTGCCTGATGCATACGCTGCTTTTACCATCGCCGATCCCCCTGTCGCAAGAATCAGATTCGTCACGCGATGTGTCATTAACTCGTTGACCGCCTTCATCGTCGGCTGTTGGATGCAGGAAATGAGTCCGCTTGGTGCTCCTGCCCGCTCCGCTGCAGCCTGCATCAGCCTGGCAGTCTCTTGCGTGCATCGCGCGGCAGACGGATGGGGACTGAACACGATTGCGTTGCCCGCTTTGACGGCAATGAGCGATTTGAAGATGGTTGTGGAGGTCGGATTGGTTGAAGGAACGATTCCTGCGATGACTCCGACCGGTTGGGCGATTTCCCACACACGCTTCTGCTCGTCACGTCCGACAACTCCTACGCTTTTCACATCTTTGATCGATTCATACACGGTTTCGGCTGCAAACACGTTTTTTGTTGTTTTGTCCACAGCATTGCCAAACCCGGTCTCCTCCACTGCCATTGCAGCCAATCGCCCCGCTGCTTCTCTTGCCGCTTGCGCCATACTGAGTACGATGCGATCAATTTCATCCTGCTTCATGGTTGCCACTTGTTTTTGAGCAGTCTGCGCCTTCGTTAGCAGATTGCGTATTTCTTGCACGGATAGTAAATCGGAGTCGTGGATCACGCTTCATCTTCACCCCTTTTTTCTCTGGTCTCTGACCCAATCGGCATGATCGACTGCGGTCGTTTTTTCGGTTGCTTGGCCTCTGATGGCGACTTTTCTTTTTCCAGCAGGCTGCGAATCATCATTTGCACACTGCGGTCTGGCCGAGGGATTACGTGCGAATGACGCAGCTGCCCCACACGCCTTGCCTCCATCTCTCCCGTAGCAACCGCTGCTTGCACCGCCGCAACATCACCTACGACGTAAATGGTCACGATTCCGGAATCCGCCCCCTGATACGTCACAATCTGTACATCGGCGGCTTTGGCAGCAGCGTCCGCCGCCGCGATCAAGGCTGGAAATCCGATCGTTTCAATCATTCCCAATGCTTGCATAGCTTCACTCACCGCTGCTCACCCTCACACGGTTGGATTCGTCTTGCTCCTGTTCAAGCGGAACCATCTTCCGCTGACGCTTCGTAAACGTCGCAATTTGCGCATAGCCCACTTCTCGCAGTCGTTCTCTCGCTTCCGACAAATATGCTCCGACGTCATCGGGAAAATGAGAGTCAGAGGATGTCGTAAGCACAACGCCTCTTTCATATAAGGCTTGCAGATAGGCAGGACTCGGGCACATTTCCCGAACGGGATAACGGTAATACAAACCCGTATTGATCTCGGTCGCGACATCATGCTTTGCCAGTAGTGCGGCGATCCGTTGGTAACAAGGAACAAGCTGTTGTTCATCAGGCCTGTGCCCGAACACTTTCAAGTTGTCCAGATGAGCGATGATGT
>JBLNEJ010000518.1:0-2717 GCA_050262535.1 Clostridia bacterium | reverse complement strand
GTGAATATGTGTGCGGCTGCGCAGGAGAGTGCGCGACAGTTTACCGCGGAAAAAGTGTTGGGGACTATATTGCTGCCGATGCTTCTGCCGGACTCCAGTCAGGCGGAACCATCGCTGCATGTTCAAAGAGGGTGAAGCGAATGTGTGGAATTGCCGGGATGATTACAAACCAACCGTATGCGCTCGAACAGAAGCTCAGGCAGGCGGAAGCGATTCAATGGCACAGAGGTCCTGATGCTCAAGGAATCGGGATCTGGAGTTCAGGAGAATGGCAGGTCGGCTTGGGGCATCAGCGGTTGTCAATACTCGATATCAGTGAGCTTGGTACCCAGCCGATGACGCTTCGCAATGAAGCGGGAAGCATCGTGTACAACGGGGAGGTTTACAATTACCGCGAGATTCGACAAGAGCTTGAGCAGTGTGGCTACACATTTACGAGCGATACAGACACGGAAGTGATCCTGACTGCCCTCCATCATTGGGGAATTCAGGAGGCAACCCGGCGGTTCAATGGAATGTGGGCATTTGCTTGGATTGATCATTCGTCCAGACGGGTGTATTTATCCCGCGACCGCTTCGGGGTAAAGCCGCTTTATTATTGGCAAAATGGCGATGAGTTTGTATTTGCCTCGGAAATCAAGACGATCCTGGAGCTGGCCAATCAACGTTTCTCACTCAATGCGCAAGTGATCGGTGAATATATTTTTCAGTCCTTATTGGCCACCTCGGAAGACACTTTTTTTGAGGGGATCAAGAAAGTTCCGCCCCATCATACCCTTTGTCTCGATCTTTCGCGAACACAGTTGCAGTGGGAGGTTGTCCCGTACTGGTCGTTTCCTGATTCACTTCAAGAGCCGATCTCCGAGTCTTCCGTGATTGAACAAATCCGGGAGCTGTTCATCGATGCGGTACGGCTACGGATGAGAAGCGATGTTCAGGTTGGCGTACTGCTCTCCGGTGGAGTGGATTCATCCTCGATCGCTTCGGTCATGAACTCACTGCTCACCAAAGACGACCCGTTGCATATGCTTTCAGCGGTCAGCACCGATGCCCGATTCGATGAAAGTCCGTTTATTTCCATCATGGGAAACTATTTGGCGCGACCCGTCCATCAGGTGGTACTCGATTTCCCTGCTTCACGCGCGTTTGATTATTTGGAGACGGTGACCTGGTACAATGACGAGCCGATCGGAAGCTTCTCGACCATCGCACATTATTTGCTGATGGAGCAGGCGAAGCAATTGGGGGTTACGGTTATATTGAGCGGACAGGGTGCCGATGAGCTGCTGTGCGGGTATCGCAAATATTTTGGTTTTTACCTTCAGGCATTATATCGGAGCAGAAATTATGCAGCCGTGACGAAGGAGCTGTTTGATTTTTGGAAGCAAGGGACTGTCCTGCGCCAATTTTCGTTCTCGGAAGCAAAGCGTTATTTGCCTGCCCTGTTCACTAAGGATGAAATCGACATTTCCGGCGAGGTGTTGCGTGACTATCGGTGGGTTTCCGTGGGCCTGGGGCCGTCCATGACTGTGGAAGAAAGGCAAATGGCTGATGTCAGACGATATTCCGTCCCGGTATTGACCCATTACGAGGACCGGATGTCGATGGCATGGTCCAGGGAGGTACGTCTCCCGTTTCTCGACTATCGGCTGGTGGAGCTGCTGCTGGCGCTTCCAGCGTCGTACAAACTTCGGAACGGATGGACCAAATACGTATTCCGCCGGGCGATGGAGCCTTTCTTGCCGAAGGAAATCGTCTGGCGAAAGGATAAGCAAGGGTTTGTCAATCCGCAAAGCGAGTGGGTGAAGCATGAATTGCGCGATGGAATTCTCGACTATTTCGGCGAGGATAGCCTCATCTTTCGCAAAGGCATCATCAACCGAAGTCAGCTGTTGAAAAAGTATGAACGTTACTGCCAGCAGCCCTCAGAGAGAGGCACGATCTGGTTCAAGGACATCTTTAATCCACTTGCACTTGAAATTTGGCTGCGTCGTTTTGAACGGTATATCGGATAAGCAGTTCTATTCCATCCAGCACGCGAATACGATACGAATAACCAAACTGCTGCGACCATGTACCTAGGACAAGAGGAGTGGCAAGCATGAACATTTTGTACGTGCATCAATATTTCACAACGCGGGAAGGGTCCTTGGGCACGAGGTCATACGAATTTTCCAAATATCTGCTCCGGCAAGGTCATCAGGTCACGATGCTAACCGGTGATTCTTCCTTGCAAGGCGTTCTCCCGGTAAAAAGGGGATGGCTGCACAAACGTTATGTAATCGATGGAATTCAGGTCATTGCGGTGAATAATCATTATTCCAACTATATGGGATTTTTCCGCAGAATCGTGGCATTTATTGGATTCGTCCTCTTTGCCTGCTTCTACGGCCTGTTTATGAAACGGCCAGACATCGTGCTGGCAACCTCTACACCGCTTACGGTTGCCATTCCGGCCCTGGTTATGAAAAAGCTACGCAGCATCCCCTTTGTATTCGAGGTCCGAGACCTTTGGCCAGAAGCGCCAATCCAGATCGGTGCGATTCGCTCCCCACTGGCGATTGCGCTGCTACAAGCGCTCGAGCGAAAAACGTATCGGGAAGCAAGCCAGTTGGTTGCTCTCTCACCCGGCATGGCTCAAGGAATTTTTGCGACAGGGATCGCGGAAGACAAGGTGACACTCATACCCAACTGTTCGGATCTGGAACTGTTTGCGT
>JBLNEJ010000517.1:0-7288 GCA_050262535.1 Clostridia bacterium | reverse complement strand
TATGCGTGAGGTTTTCCAGAAGCTACTGTTAAAACAGGATGGACATCAGATGCTGCCAGAGGCTTTCGGGAACATTCGTGATCGGCTCGCGGGGCAGGAGATTCAGGAAGAGGGTATTATTTTCATTCTCCAGGAGCTTGCGAAGCGAATCGGGGATGCCTCGACTGTATCGGATGAACAGGTGATCGTTGTAACCAAGGAAATTATCCAGGAACAGCTTGCATCTGTTACCCGAACCTCTCCTCGGATCGGTCGAGACGTGAAGTATGCCTTTTTCTTTGGGCCAACAGGCGTAGGGAAGACAACGACGATTGCAAAGCTTGCTGCAGATGCGATGCTGAAGGAACGTCGCAAAGTCGGGTTTATTACCACTGATACGTTTCGAATTGGGGCAGTTGAACAGCTGAAAACATACGCGAACATCTTGAATGTACCCATCGAGGTCGTATTCTCCGCAAAGGACTTGACAGCCTCAATGGAAAAATTGGCGCATTGCGATTTGATCTTCGTGGATACAGCGGGCCGAAATTTCCGGAACAGCGAATACGTACAAGGAATTGCCGCACTTGTTGAACAGGGAGCGAGCAGCGAAAACTACCTTGTACTCAGCTTAACCTCCAGGTATAACGACATGAAAACCATCATTGACAACTTTCAAGATGTTCCCATTCAGAAAGTCATTTTTACAAAAGCAGATGAAACGATGGTGTACGGTTCGATCTTAAACGTCGCACGATCATTCGAAATCCCCCTCTCCTATATTACAGTAGGACAAAATGTGCCTGATGATATTGTCAGTGCAAGTCCGGAAGTAGTATCAAAGTTAATTGTAGGAGAAGAAAGCTATGCGTGACCAGGCTGAGCAGCTTCGCGAACGATTGCAACGAGAGCAAAAAGCCAACCCCACACGGCTGGTCACGGTTACAAGTGGGAAAGGTGGAGTGGGTAAGTCCAATTTCACGTTGAACTTTGCTTTGGGATTGCTGGAGCAGGGACATAAAACGGTCATTTTTGATGCCGATCTTGGTTTTGCCAATCTCGATGTGTTGATGGGAAACTCCCCCAAAAAACATCTTCTGCATTTACTAGAACCAACAACCACGATATGGGATATAATTGAAAAAGGCCCGGGTGGTCTCGAATTCATAGCAGGGGGCACAGGTTTTACCCAAATCACGACGTTTGATGATGTGAAACTGGACAAGATCTTCGCTCAGTTGTCCATGTTGAATGGTCACGCAGATACCATTTTGTTCGATACAGGTGCCGGGATTACGCCGGAGTCGATGCGATTTATTTTGTCGGCGGATGAAGTACTCTTGGTGACTACACCTGAACCAACCTCCATTACCGACGCTTACGCACTAATTAAAATGGTGCATTCGCAGAACAAGCAAACGAGATTCCGTCTCGTGATCAATCGGGCCAGCTCAATTCAGGAAGGCAAGCAGACAGCCGATCGATTGGCGATGGTTGCAAAGCGCTTTTTGAATATGGAGGTTGAAACGCTCGGGTTTGTATCGGATGACGGATTTGTGTCAAAAGCGGTTAAGCTGCAAAAGCCATTCTTTTTACACTATCCGCAATCGCAAGCAGCACGAGACATTCGGGGACTAGTCCCACAATACATAGGCCGTATGGACGGGGGCGCCTCTGGAATGAATCAGACCGTTCAAGGAGGACTGAAAGGGTTTTTGTCAAAAATGAGAAAGCTAATTCGGTAGTGCTGATGGAGTGACGACTGGGGAAGGAGGCAACTGAAATGAAGACAATTCGCGTTCTCGTCGTAGATGATTCAGCTTTTATGCGGAAAGTGATCTCAGATATCTTATCCGAAGATCCTTCGATTGAAGTGATTGATCGGGCCAGAAACGGCCAGGAATGCATTCAAAAAGTGAAAAGTCTCCATCCTGACGTCATCACGCTTGATTTGGAAATGCCGATTATGAATGGGTTAGAAGCCTTGGAGTTGTTGATGAAGGAGTATCCATTGCCCGTGGTGATGCTAAGCAGCTTGACGAAAGAAGGGGCTGACGCCACGATTCGTGCTTTGGAACTGGGTGCCTTCGATTTTATCACCAAACCTTCTGGCCCGATTTCGCTTGATATCCATAAGGTAGCGGACGGCATTGTGGAAAAGGTGAAAGCTGCTGCCTCTAGCAAGCAGAGACGTTTGGGTCAAATAACTGCCAAACCGGTTATCCGTTCTATGGAGCCGACAGCACCTTCTGTTGCCAATCATCCAAGTATGACGGAACAGGTTACACCAAATGTTACGACGCCAGCCTCGTCCCCACAATCATACATTCGGTTGGAGAGGAACAGGATTTGCTCGCAAAAATTGGTGGTTGTAGGGACATCAACAGGTGGTCCGAAGGCGCTGCAGACGCTTTTGACAACCATTCCAGCCGATTTCCCAGCGCCAATTCTGGTCGTACAGCACATGCCCCCGGGCTTCACAAAGTCATTGGCACAACGACTCGATACGCTGTGTTCGCTTCGGGTAGTAGAAGCTGAGGATGGACAGCAACTTGAAGCGGGGACAGTGTACGTTGCGCCTGGCGGCTATCATATGGAAGCGGTCGCGCATACTGGAGGCATGAGAATTCACCTCCATCAGGCTGAACCACGAGGCGGTCACCGTCCGTCGGTTGATATATTATTTGAATCAGTCAGCAAGTTGACAAATGTTAGCAAATGGGCAATTATCATGACAGGTATGGGAAGCGACGGCACCAAGGGATTGAAGCAGATGAAAGAAGCGGGGCCTGTCACGAGCATCATTGAGGATGAATCAAGTTGTGTAGTATACGGAATGCCTCGCTCTGCTGTTCTCGCGGGATTGGCCGATAATATAGTGCCTTTGGAAAAAATCGCGGAAAAGCTGGTAAGGCTCGTCAACTGATCGGGAGGTGGATGTAGCATGGATATGAATCAGTATTTAGACATGTTTATTGAAGAATCCAAAGAGCATTTACAAGCGATTAACTCCAATCTGCTTCTGTTGGAGAATGATCCGAACAGCATTCAGATCGTGAATGAAATTTTCCGATCCGCACATACCCTAAAAGGGATGGCGGCAACTATGGGCTTTGAGGACATGGCCAGCTTGACCCATGAGACGGAAAACGTATTGGATTTGATCCGTAATCATAAGCTGCAAATCAACAGCGATATTATGGACGTCATTTTCCACAGTGTCGATCTGTTGGAGGGAATGGTTTATAACATCATTGACGGTGGTGATGGCGCGGCGGATGTATCCGTTCCTGTCGCGAAGCTTCGTGCGATTGTAGCAGGAGAGCCAATCGTCAACGCAGAGGTAGAGAAAGCGATCGTCGAAACAGCTGCGAGCGCCGTAGCAGAAGCACCGCAGGCTAAAGAAGCTTCTGCTGTTCAAGCTGAGACCGCGCGTGACTACGGTTTGGACGACTATGCGGTAACGGTTATTCGCCAGTCCAAGGAATCCGGGAATTTGCCATACTGGATTCGGGTTACGGTTCGGGAAGACTGCCTGTTAAAAGCTGCGCGTGCATACATGGTCTTTGATGCGTTGGAATCAATGGGGGAAGTAATTAGATCCAATCCAAGCGCGGAAGAGATTGAAAATGAGAAATACGACAAGTTTTTTGAGGTCGTTTATCTCTCAACACAGCCAATGGAAAAGATTAAAAAGGCGATTGAGAATATTTCTGAAATTGATGAAGTTGTAATAGAGCCTGTACAATTGAAAGTCCATGCTGAAGCAGACCTGCAAAGAAGGCAGGCAGATTCCGCAACAACAGCGAAAGCGGAGGAAAATCCAGCGGCTGTCAAAAAAGAAGCTGAAAATGGACAAGCCGTTGCAGTCAAAAAAGCCTCCACCGGAAAAACAATACGGGTGGATATTGATCGTCTTGATATCCTGATGAACTTGTTTAGCGAGCTTGTCATTGATCGTGGTCGTTTGGAGCAACTGGCACGTGAATTGGGCAAAAGCGAGCTGCAAGAGACCGTCGAACATATGAGCCGGATTAGCGGCGACTTGCAAAATATTATCCTGACCATGCGAATGGTTCCGGTTGAACAAGTATTCAACCGATTCCCGCGGATGGTTCGCGATTTGGCAAAAGAATTGAACAAGAAGGTCAACCTGGAAATATTCGGTGCAGAAACAGAGCTCGATCGTACGGTTATCGATGAGATCGGCGATCCATTGGTTCACCTTTTGCGCAACTCTATTGACCATGGCGTAGAGTCACCGGAAAATCGGAGGAAATCTGGCAAGCCTGAGGAAGGAACCGTCCAGCTGAAGGCTTACCACAGTGGGAACCACGTCTTTATTGAGGTCCGTGATGACGGGAACGGCATCAGCAAAGAACGCGTACTGAAAAAGGCGATTGAAAAAGGAATCGTCAATCAAGCTAATGCTGATAACATGACCGACAAGCAGATTTATGAATTGTTGTTTGCTTCTGGTTTAAGTACAGCGGAGCAAATTTCCGACATTTCCGGTCGGGGCGTTGGCTTGGATGTTGTCAAAACGAAAATCGAGTCACTGGGCGGTTCATGCAGTGTTGATTCTTCACCTGGTCAAGGAACAACCTTCCTGATCCAGCTTCCACTTACACTTTCAATCATTTCGGCAATGCTTGTACAGGTTGAAAATGAGAAATTTGCGGTGCCTCTCAGCTCCATCATCGAGACAGCGGTGTTCCGTAAAGATGAAATCATGATGGCTCATCGCCAGCAGGTTATTGACTTCCGCGGCAAGGTTGTACCGCTCGTTTCATTGAAGGAAATCTTCCAAATTCCAGACAATGGTGAATCGAAGGAAGATGAAGTAGCGGTTGTCATTGTACGCAAAGGCGAAAAAATGGCCGGACTGGTAGTAGACTCCTTTATTGGTCAGCAGGAAATTGTCCTTAAATCGCTTGGAAAATATTTATTGAACGTGTTTGCAATCTCGGGCGCGACCATCCTGGGTGATGGCCAAGTAGCATTAATCATCGATTGCAACGCGCTTATCAAGTAAGGGAGGGAACCTACGATGATCGATGAAAAAGAGATTGTTCGTGAAGTGAAAGTGATTGTGTTCCGTTTAAAGGATGAAGAGTATGGTGTGGAAGTAAGCCAGGTGAAATCGATTGAAAAACTGGAGCACATCACACGAGTTCCACGTACGCCAAAGTTTGTGAAAGGCGTAATCAATCTGCGTGGTGTCGTAACGCCGATCATTGATCTGCGAAGCCGTTTCGCTCTTGAAGAAGCGACTTATTCCGAATCGACCCGAATTATCATCGTCGCTGTTGGAGAACTGGAAGTTGGTCTGATTGTTGATGCCGCCAACGACGTCATTGATATTCCGGTCAGTTCCATCGAACCGCCTCCAGAGGTAGTCGGTGGGGTTGAAGCCGCATACCTGCGTGGGGTAGCAAAGCTAGAAAAGCGTCTCTTGATTCTGTTAAATCTCGATAAGGTGCTTAACACGGAAGAAATCAAGCAATTGGATGCTCTTGAGGTTTAGTGTATGGTGAATTTCATACAATACGGAGATTTTCAATTGGACGTTTTGCGGGAAGTTGGAAATATTGGGGCGGGGCATGCAGCAACCGCCCTCTCCAAAATGATTCAGAAAGAAGTAGACATGAAGGTTCCACAAGTGAACATCATTTCGTTCAACGAAATTGCAGACTTTGTTGGCGGAGCAGAGTCTGTGGTCGTTGCCGTATTTTTGCGTGTTGAGGGTGACTGTCCGGGGAACATGTTTTTTATCGTAGATTTGCAGTCTGCACATAATCTGCTTCAGCAGCTGCTAGGTATGGAAGCAAGCGAAGTGAACGGGCTTACTGACATGGAAGCCTCAGCCCTGCATGAGATCGGAAATATTTTGATCGGTTCCTACCTTTCCTCACTTGCTGACTTTACGGGGCTTCTGCTTCATCCATCTGTGCCTGCTTTGGCTATTGACATGGCGGGTGCAATTCTCAGTTATGGACTGATTGAATTGGGACGCTCTGGTGACTATGCCTTGACGATCAATACGTCATTCTTCGAAGGAAATGATCAGGTGAAAGGGCACTTCTTTCCGATTCCGGACCCCGACTCTTTGGAAAAACTATTTTTATCATTAGGAGTCCCACTCGATGGAAATTATTAAAATTGGCATGGCTGATTTAGGCATTGCACTTCCGCCCAATCGACTGCGTACGACAGGTTTAGGCTCGTGCGTAGGGGTTGTACTCTATGATGAAACCAGAAAAATTGCAGGCATGGCACATGTGATGCTCCCCGATTCTTCACTTGGAAAAACGGCAGAACTCAACATCGGGAAATACGCGGATACAGCCATTCCTAAGTTGATTCAAGATATGGAAGCAGCTGGCGCTCTGACAAGAAACATGGTTGCAAAATTGGCAGGCGGCGCCCAAATGTTCTCCTTTCTTTCCGGTAACGATACGATGCGGATCGGCCCGCGCAATGTGGAAGCCTGTAAAGAGATGCTGAAGAACGCACGCATTCGAATTATTGCAGAAGACACCGGAGGGAATTGCGGGCGGACCATCGAAATGGATGCGGTCACCGGCATCCTGCAAATTCGCACAGTAAATCAAGGAACGAAGGAAGTTTAGACGATGGCTGGTACTATTGTAATCAATTTTGCAATCGGATTAATTGCTTTCATCATCACGTTCCTGACCGCAATTGCCGGGAACGTATGGCAAGTATCGATTGAACGTGCATTCATTGCTTTTCTTGTATTTTTTATTGCGGGTTACATCATTCGTTGGATCACGAGAATACTCATTCCAACTCAAGCAAATCAGCATGTAGGGAATCATATCGATATGGTTACTCCTGTCGAGCAAGAAGCTATTGCCCAGAGTGCCGCAGCGTCAGAACAAGATGCGGTGGAGTCGTTTGCTCCGTTTCAACCACCTCGACTCGAGCGAACAGACATTGAAAAAGATCCTGATCAAGTTGCAAATATCATTAGGCAATTAGCTGATGAATAAAGGTTGGTGGTTTTTGCATGACTCGCGTAAGTAATCAAGACAAAGCGAAGGAATTCGACAAATGGATCATGTGGAAGGAAGAGGGAAGTCGAGAGGCAGAAGTAGACCTGGTTACTCAATTTTTGCCACTGGTCAATAAGGTCGCTACCCGCCTAGCGATCGGCCTTCCAAGCAACGTGGACAAAGACGATTTAATCAGCTATGGGCGGATGGGACTGCTTGATGCTTTGTCTAAATTTGACCATACGCGCGGTTTGCAGTTTGAAACCTATGCGATGTGGAGAATACGGGGT
>JBLNEJ010000516.1:0-3298 GCA_050262535.1 Clostridia bacterium | reverse complement strand
GCTTGTATTAAGCATGGTCGGTGGGACAATCGGTTTTCTGGTTGGCGAGCTGATTCTTGCCAACTATCAGGATCAATGGCCGCAATGGCTGCTCATGGGCATCTATTTTGGACAATATGCGCTGTTTGTCGGCTTGGGATGCCTGATTGCCGAAATGATTTCTCCGCGATTGAACGGGCTTGGCTGGAGGCAGCGCTATCTCGGCTTTTCCTGGAAAATGCTCGTGCCAAGCACATTGGTCATGCTGTTCATCGCCGGATCATTGTTCCAGCTGTTATACGGGCTTGGCTTTGGCGGTGCCAAACCGTCATCCGCCAACGATGTCGTCATGCTGCTTGATGTATCGGACAGTATGAGGCAAACCGACCCCGACCGCCAGCTATTCAAGGCGGCAGCCGATCTGATCCGCAAGATGGATGGAGACAAGCGGGTGGCGGTCATCGTGTTTAATGATCAGGCGGGCGTCCTGCAGCCATTGGTACCTGTCAACGATCAGGCGATAAAGGAGCGGATGATCCAGCTTTTGAACGAATACAATTCGCCGTCTGGCGGAACGAACATTGAAGCAGCACTGAAGACAGCGATGGACCATCTGCAGCAGGCGCAAAGCGAGGGAAGCATGCTGATCCTGATGTCGGATGGCTACAGCGATGTAGACCTTGATACAGCCCTTGCCCCGTACAAACAGGAACGAATCGCAGTAAACACGGTAGGGATGAACGGGGTGGAAACAAAAGCGACCGATTTGCTGAAAAGCGTCGCCACTCAAACCGAGGGACACTATTTCAGCGTTGAACATGCAGACCAGCTCTCATCTGCTTTTACCCAAATTTATTTGCTGAATCAGCGGGACCAGCATCTTGTTGGCGAACGTCTCGGTCAGGCGCATGACAGTACGCTGTACGTAGCGCTCCGCATTATGTTAATGACGGCCATCGGCACATTGGTCGGATTGTCGCTCGGGCTGGTTTTTGACAACAAATTTTTGGCGAAAAGCTTCTCCATCGGCGGTACAGTTGCAGGTTTGCTCGGTGGACTTTTGCTGGAATTCGGCCTGGGCCACCCGCTGTTGCCAAATGCGGTGGTTCGGCTGTTTGCAGATGTGGCAATGGCATTGGTTCTGTCGGTATTTACCGCAGTCATTCCTGTTCAGGAGAGAAGCGCAGCGGCACAGGGCAGCTTTTCGAAAGGACGATTCACATCAGCCAAGCCGTTTCCGAACAAAAAGGTTTCGAGCAATCGGTTTGATATGTAGGTGAACAATGATGATGACAGTACAATGGGAAGCAGAAACAAATCCAGATCGCTATATTCGGGACACCGCCTATCGGATGCATGAAGACCAGGCGGTTCTCACGTGGCATTGGCCTGATGAGATTCCTTGCGTCTACGTATACAGAGCCCAACCCGGGCAAGCATTCAATCCTTCGGACTTGAACTCGCAGCAGCTGCGGCTGTACACAAGGGAAGAATACAAGGTCAATTCAGGCTACCATGAGCGGATCGAGGGAGTAGGCAGATTCGCGTATTACATTATTCCGTGCCTGTTGGAAGCGGGCAAGCCCGTCATGCGCATACAGCCCAACGACGAAAACGTCGTGCTGGTCAGCTCGGGCAAGTCCAGAATCTATTACTCGATCAAGACCAGAAAACAATGGTTTGGCAAATTCCAGTCGGTTCAAATCGAAATTATCACCGAAACGACCATCCCGAAGGAAGCTCTCTGCTATGTCAAAAAGGAAGGAGCCTATCCGGCGAGGAAGGACGATGGGACACAATTCGCGTTTATCGCCGATTTCGAACCGGGGCGAAACATCATGCCGGAAATCGAGATCAAGAAAAGCGAGTATATCCGTCTCTTTTTTACAGATGGCCGCAAATATGGCGAGCTGTTTGAACTGGTCCGCAAATAGGAGGGATTCTTTATGCTTACGTTTTTCAAAAACTTCTTTGAAAAAAAACCGGTACAGAGGGAACGCCCTCCTTTTTTTGATATTGTTTGTCCACACTGCTTTTCCAAATTTCCGCCGGATGAGGTCGTATTCCGCGCAACCCATTATCGCAACGATGATGAGGATTACGCGCTGCAAGAGGATGAGATTTTGAACCAGTTCCGCGACAAGTTCGGACTCGATTCCATCGACGAGATTGAGGCTGTTCTGGACCCGGACCTGGTACCGGAAGAAAACAAGCTGTATGTGGACAATGTGCTGGTTGGCCTGACCGATCGCTATGGCAAGGTGACGAAACGGCGTCTATGCCCGCACTGCCACAATGAGCTGCCAATTACCGCAGGAAAGGCCCCCAGCAATATCATTTCCATTGTCGGTGCGTCCCAGGTAGGCAAATCGGTTTACATGACGTCTCTGATCCATACGCTGCAAAAGCTGACGGCAAGCAACTTTGACGCTGCCTGCATGCCGCTCAATGCTGAGATTAGCAGGCGTTTCCGTGAAAATTATGAGGCGCCGCTGTTTGAACACGGACAATTGCTTGATTCCACCCAGAAGGAAAAGCGACAGGAGCCGTTTCTTTTTCAATTTATTTTCAAAGACAGCTCGAAGGCGCCGCTGACGCTCGTCTTTTTCGATGTCGCCGGAGAGGGGATGGTCGATCGCGATTATCTTGATATTTACGCTGCCCATATCAAAAATTCGACGGGTATTCTATTCCTCGTTGATCCGCTTCAAATCCGGACGATCCGCGACAAAATCATGATCAACCTAGGGGACAGGCCGGGTGAATTCACGGCGCGTTATGATGAGCCGCGCGACGTCGTCATTTCGCTGTTCGAGAACTTCATCGGCTACCAGCAGCAGAGCAAAACGAACATTCCAACGGCAATCGTGCTGACGAAAAGCGATATGCTGCAAGCGCTCAAGGATGAAGAAGGCGAATATATCAAATCGAACAGCAACGTGTTTCGAAATGTCGTTCACAAGCAATATTTGAATCTGGATGAGTTTGAAAATATCAACGGTGAGATTCGCCGCTTCATCGAAAAGGTAGACCGTCCGTTCAAGGATGCGCTGGACGTTTATTTTACGAACGTGGCGTACTTTGCTGTGTCCTCGCTCGGCAGCAATCCGGTCAACCAGAAGGTCAGCGGAATTGTCACACCAATCCGCGTCGATGAGCCATTCATCTGGCTCTTGCACGAACTGGACTTCATCGAGGGGAGAGAATCGCAGTGAGCCAGCTGATTCAGCAGCAGTACTACACACGGGCGCGCCACGGGATTTTCCGCTCCACGGAAGGGTATGACACAATCGCCAAATCGGACGGGCTGGACCCCAAT
>JBLNEJ010000515.1:0-3777 GCA_050262535.1 Clostridia bacterium | reverse complement strand
ACAGCTTGAGCTGCGCAAAATGGGGATTACCGAATAGGACAAGCACATTTTAAAAAAGGAGCTCTTTGATTAAACGTTCGGAACATTATGTGGCTCGTTTCACGCGGCTTTCATCCCGAATGGAGCGATTGCTGATCGGATTGATCGTCGGGTTTGCTTTTTTGTTGCTGGCGGGGCAGATCTTGCTGCAGGTTGCCCATATCCGCACGGTAATGATTGAAACCGAGAGGCGAGAAGGTGCCGCGCATATTTTGCAGAAGTAGGTGTAACGAAATGAAAATAGCAATAGACGGACCTGCAGGGGCAGGAAAAAGCACCGTCGCCAAGCAAACAGCTTCCCGGCTGCGGTTTGTTTATATTGATACCGGAGCCATGTACAGGGCGTTGGCGTGGGCAGCGGTTGAACAGGGACTCTCACTGGAGGATGAACAGGGCGTCTCGGATCTGCTCGAAGCAGGGAAAATCAGGCTGTCACGCGAAAACGACACGCAGCATGTTTGGTGGAACGACAAGGATATTACGGAGAAAATCCGTACACCACAAATCAGCCAGTATGCATCCATCGTCGCAGGGCATCCAAAAGTGCGAAAACAAATGCTTCACCTGCAAAGACGGCTTGCTGACGAAGGCAACGTGATAATGGATGGTCGTGATATCGGTACACACGTATTGCCGGATGCAGACGTAAAAATATTCCTGACCGCCTCTATTGAAGAGCGGGCGTCACGCCGATTGACTGAGCTCAAGCAAAAGGGTGTCGAAACAACGCTGGATGAACTGATCGCAGAAATTGCCGAGCGTGACAAACGCGACAGCGAACGGGAGGTTGCCCCGTTGCGAAAAGCGGAGGATGCCGTTCTGGTTGATACGACAGGGCGATCAATCAATGAAATTGTCGAGCAAATTTTACATATTTGCAATGAAACAGGTGAGAATGCCAAGTGAGTTATTACATAGTATTCCGCGGACTATTTCGCATCATTTTTTCCCTCTTTTATCGATGGCGTGTCGTGGGAAGAGAAAATGTTCCGAATGACGGGGCCGTCATTCTTTGCTGCAATCATATCGGAAACCTTGATCCTCCGATGCTTGGGGGTGGGATAGAGCGTCAGGTTCGCTTCATGGCCAAGGAAGAGCTGTTTCATGTGCCCGTCATTTCGTTTTTGATCCGAAAGTTCGGTGCATTTCCGGTGAAGCGCGGGGCGGGCGACCGCAACGCGATCCGCACGACACTGCAGCTGCTGGAGGAAGGGGCTGTTCTTGGCATTTTTCCGGAGGGGACAAGAAGCAAAACCGGTGAATTGGGAAAAGGGCTTACAGGTGTAGCGATGTTTGCCGTCAAATCGAAAGCGGAGGTCGTACCCGTTGCGATTATCGGTCCATGGCGATTGTTCCGCCCGATCACAATCGTCTACGGCAAGCCGATCGACATGACCGCGATCCGGGAAAAAAAGGTTGATTCCGAAACGTTGCGGGAAGCAACCGACCTGATCATGGAGAGCATTGGCAAGCTGATTGACGAGAATAAAGGAAAATGATGTGGTATTGAATGCAGGACTTGGAAGTATACTATACGTGATCAGCATTCAAAATTAATTGTCGAATCACACGCCATAGGCATAGGCTACCAATATATGCTATCCTAGTAGAGTAAACACTTTTGCATTTTCAATGATGGTCAAGGAGGTTCTTGAATATGGAAGAGTTTCAAAGCGTAGATGTCAAAACGCTCGCGGTTGGAGATGTGGTGACAGCGAAAGTAACGAAAGTTGAAGATAAGCAGGCTCTTGTAGATGTGGGCTACAAGTATGATGGTCTTATTCCAATCAGTGAGCTGGCAGCACTTCATGTTGAAAAAGTGAGCGATGTGGTTTCTGTAGGTGACGAAATTGAAGTAAAAGTCATCAAGCTCAACGATGAAAAAGAAGAGCTCGTTGTGTCCAAGAAAGCGATTGCCAGTGAAAAGGCGTGGGATGACCTCGCGGCGAAGCTAGAATCCGGTGAAACAATTGAAGCAACTGTGAAGGACATCGTAAAAGGTGGCCTCGTAGTGGATGTCGGCCTTCGCGGCTTCATTCCTGCATCGATGGTTGGCCTGCAATTCATTGAAGACTTTTCCGACTACAAGGGACAAACGTTGAAGCTCAAAATTATGGAGCTTGACAAAGAGAAAAACAAAGCGATCCTGTCGCACAAGGCCGTTCTTGAGGATGAGGCAAAATCCATGAAGCAGTCAGTCATTGGAGGCATCCAGGCTGGCCAGGTGATCGAAGGAACCGTTCAACGTCTGACCGATTTTGGTGTATTTGTTGACATCGGCGGTGTTGACGGATTGGTTCACATTTCCGAGCTCGCATGGAACCGTGTCGAGAAGCCATCTGATGTGGTGAAGGAAGGCGACAAGGTGCAGGTGAAGGTGCTCAAGGTTGACAAAGAAAATGAGCGAATCAGCCTGAGCATGAAAGAAACCCAGCCAGGACCTTGGGCAATCGCTGCCGAGAAATTCAAAAAAGGTGACGTTGTCAGCGGTACGGTGAAACGTTTGGCCAGCTTCGGCGCCTTCGTGGAAATCGCTCCAGGTGTAGAAGGATTGGTTCACGTATCCCAGATCGCCAACCGTCATGTTAAATCCCCGAGCGAAGTATTGAAGGAAGGGCAAACCGTAAACGTGAAGGTGCTCGAGGTCAATCCTGCTGAGCAACGTGTTAGCCTAAGCATTCGCGCACTGGAAGAAGAGAAGCAGGAGCAGGCTGAGCAAGCAAGCCGTCGTGACACACAAGCATTCCAGCAAGAGAACAATCAATCTCTCGGCGTTACCTTGGGTGATCTGTTTGGCGATTTGAAAGACAAATTCAAATAAGCAGTTCGATAACGAGGGGGGTACGCATGTGCGTATCCTCTTTTTATGTGAAAAGGAGGAACTTGCATGAGCCGTTCATCTCGAAAATGGGAGCACATCAAGCACGCATTGGCGACAGGACAGAGCGGAAAACAAGGCTTTGACGACATCATGTTTATCCCGAATAGTTTACCTAATATATGTTATGTTAACATCGATCTTCAGACAAACCTAGCGGGATTTGCTCTTTCCTCCCCAATTCTTATTAACGCGATGACTGGTGGTTCCGAGCAGACTGCGGAAATCAACCGGAAGCTAGCGGTGATTGCCAGGGAAAAAGGATTGGCAATGGCAGTTGGCTCACAGATGGCTGCGCTTCGAGAGCCGAGGCATGCATACAGCTATCAGGTAGTTCGTGAGACGAACCCGGATGGAATCATCTTTGCTAACCTGGGGGCTGAATGTACGCTTGAGCAAGCCAGACAGGCTGTTGCCATGATCGACGCCAATGCGCTGCAAATCCATCTGAATGTCATGCAAGAACTGCTCATGCCGGAAGGGGATCGGGATTTCTGCGGTTATTTGGACAATATCGAGCGAATCGCAAGCAAGCTTGATGTTCCAGTTATCGTCAAAGAGGTTGGATTCGGGATGTCGCGTACAACAATCGGGGAACTTGTGGGTGCGGGAGCAGATGCAATCGATGTCGGGGGAGCTGGCGGAACGAACTTTGCCAAAATCGAAAACAGGCGAAGCCCGCATCCGCTGCACATGTTTGATGAATGGGGACTATCGACCGCTCAAAGCCTGTTGGAAGCGTCTGAGATCGAACGGGGTGCTGCCGAGGTAATCGCATCCGGTGGAATTCGGAACGGTTTGGATGTAGTCAAATCATTGGCTCTCGGGGCGACTGCGGTCGGGATGGCGGGAACATTTTT
>JBLNEJ010000514.1:0-7494 GCA_050262535.1 Clostridia bacterium | reverse complement strand
ACAATCGGCTCATCAAGCAAACATACTTGAAGCAAGGAGCAATCTCCACGTGTACGATCATCACCCTTTTTTCAAATATTCGATGACAGATTCCTCCACCGCTTTCTGCGCATATGATATCGGGAAGCAACCAGATGCGTTACCGCTGATGGAAAAGGAGGTTCATCCATGACTACGCTTTATTTGTCACCACGAGCTGCTAGGCAAATCGAACAGGCTGTCCGGCGCAATCCCGGCGTGGAGACGGGGGGAATTCTGATGGGCTACCAGCTAAGCCCGACGGAATGGCTGGTCACCTATGCCAGCGAGCCCGGACCATCCGCTGTACAAAAGCCTCAAACGATCGTCTTTGACGACCCGTATCTCGCCCGGCTGGTTCAGCGGCTGCAGCTGCGAAGCACACGCCGCTGGCACTATATCGGCGATTGGCACAGCCATACGATTCGCAGCCTGCAACCTAGCAAAGCTGACAAGCAGACGATTATGAGCAAAGCGTCCGAAGAGAAATACGGCTCCCGCTCACCGATCATGCTGATCGTCGGTTTGAATCGGCAGCAGCAAATTCAAGCGCGGGCATTTATTCTCTCTGGTTCCCTCCGTTCCTTCCGGCAAGTGACGATGTATGAGAAAGAGAAGCTAGGGAATCCACAACCGCTTTGAACAAACGGGTTGCGGCATGTGCGCTGCCAGGCGGACGATTTTCCACCACAACGGCAATCGCATACTGCGGTTCCGTAACGGGAGCGTATCCGACAAACCACTGATGCTCGCGGGGGGCTCTGTTTTTTTCCGTTTGGGCCGTTCCGCTTTTGCCTGCGATCTCCCACACGCTTTCTTGAAGCAACGTACCAGTACCCGACTTCACGACCGCCTGCAAGAGTCGGGTCATTTTGAGCGCTGCCGCCGTATCAATGCCTTCCGCCTGCAGGGGCATCGGGGAAAAATGATAAAAGCTGCCCCCGTTGCGGTACAAAATGTCACTGACGAGCCGCGGCGAGAAGCCTCTCCCCCCATTCAGAATCGTGACCATTATGGTGGCAGCTTGCAGCGGCGTCATCCGCACATCCCGTTGCCCGATGGCACTCTGAATGATCACCCCCTCGTCGCTGCGTGAAGCGCCTGGGTCAAACAGCGTTCCCGACTCCTCACCGGCAAGTTGCCGAAATGGCCCCAGCTTGAAAAGGGATGGCGTCAAATGCCCCACACTCTCTCCCAAGCCGAAACGCTTTGCATAGGCTTCGATTTTTTCTCCACCAAGCCGCTTGGCCACCTCTGCAAACGCAATGTTGCAAGATTGGGCAAACGCATCAGCAAATGCAATGCTTCCGTGTCCGCCTGCCTTCCAGCAGGAAAACCCGAATTTCCCGTATTCCCCGTCGCATTGGAACCGTTCCGTGGGGGATACTGCGCCTTCCGCAAGAGCGGCGGCTGCTACGACCGTTTTAAATACAGAGCCGGGCGCAAGCTGTTTGAGGGCATGGTTTTGCCAGGAATGGTCCTCGCTGTCAACCTGTCGTGGATCAAATTGCGGCCGGCTCACCATCGCCACTATATCTGCGTTTCGCGCATCCAGCACGACAATCGCCCCTTCCGCGAGCCCTTCCTGATCGGCAACCCTCTCCAACCGACGCTGGATCGGCTGATCAAGGGTTGTCTTGACTGACAGCGGATAAAACTGATTCTCCTGCTGCCGATGACGCATATCGAGCCCACGCAGCGGGTGTCCTTGCCCGTCCACATAATACGACAGCGTATCAGGCTCCAGCCCCTGCAAAAAACGGTCAAAGCTTTTTTCCAGACCGGAAGCGCCAACGACCGTGGATAAGCTCATTTGCCCCGCTTTCCATTCATCCAGGTAATTGCGCTTGATCAGTTCAGGGCTTTGGTGTGTATAGCCGATTATTTGTCTGGCAACCTCATCCGGGCGGTAACGCTCTGCTACCGTAAGCGCCGTAATCCCCGGAATGGCAAGCTGATTCACTGCTTTCGCCTGCTCCTCTGTTAACGGTTCGATACGCCCTGTGCGATCACGCAGCATCACAGGCTCCTTCCCCGTCCGCAGCAAGGCAAGCAGCTCCTCCTCCGTATGCCCGACGATCCGGGAGACCTGCCGCAGCCCGTTTTCCCCGATACTGCCCCGTGCCAACGGAAACAAAATCAGCGCACGCGCCTCCCTTCCCGTCAGCGACTCCCCACTCCGGTCGAGAATGTTTCCCCGTCCGGTCGACAGCACAATCGTTTGCTGCCTCTGTTTGATCGCGCTCTTGATCAAGTCGACATCGTGATGTGAAAAATGATGAGTCCCGAACAGCTGAATCCAGCTCAACCGCACCAACAATCCTGCCCACAAACAGGTAAACAGAAGCAGCACCAAAAAGCTCCGCCGCTTCGCCATTCGCTCCCACCACACAACAAATCCCTCCATCCAGCAATTAGTATTGCCAAATGAAGGGATCTCAAAAATCGGCTTATAGTTGGTGAACGTGGCGATTACGGCGCTGGGCCAGGATCGTTTCGATTTTGTTGGCCAAAAGATCAAGTGCTACGCGGTTGTATCCCCCTTCGGGAATGATAATATCCGCATAGCGTTTGGTTGGCTCAATAAATTGTAAATGCATCGGACGAACCACTTGAAGGTATTGGTCGATCACCGATTGTAGGGTGCGCCCACGCTCTTCAATGTCTCGCTGGATCCGGCGGACGATGCGCACATCCGCATCCGTGTCCACGAATACTTTGATATCCATCAGCTCGCGAATGCGTGGATCTTCCAAAATGAGCATTCCTTCAAGAATGATGACATCCTTTGGCTCGACCCGTACTGTTTCTCGCGCCCGTCTGTATTCCTTGAAATCGTAGACAGGCTTGTTGATTCCACGACGGTCCAGCAATTGCATCAAATGCTGGAGCAACAAGTCGTTGTCAAACGCAAGCGGGTGATCATAGTTCGTCTTCACCCTCTCCTCCATCGGCAGGTGGCTTTCATCCTTGTAATAGGAATCTTGCTCGATCATTGTGACGCTTTCATGCTGAAACTGCTTGTACAACGCCGTGGCAACAGTCGTTTTACCGGAACCGCTGCCCCCGACTACCCCGATCAAGATTGGGTGGTGCCCCATTGCTTCAATACCCCTTCCCTGCTTCCATTACGACCGCTTGATGCTGATGGCTATCCCGTCGCCAATAGGGACAAAGGACGTTTCCAGCTGCGGATGATTCACGATATAGTGGTTAAACCGGTCAATTTTTTCTACCATCGGCCGCTGTCGTGCATTCGCCTCCTCAGGATTGGCTACCAATCCGCGAAACAGCACATTATCGCTGATGACAAGCCCGCCCTCGCGAAGATGCGGCACATACAGGTCAAGGAACGTCCGATACTGCCCCTTGGCTGCATCAATAAAGAGGCAGTCAAACTGATACGTGTCAGGCAATCCCGACGTCGCATCCTGCTCCAAAAGCTCAATGCGCTCCTTGACGCCCGCTTCCGCAAAATTTTGGCGAGCTCTGGCAATCCGCTCCTGATCGATTTCCATCGTCACAATCTTCGCCTCGGGCGCAGCGGCAGCCAGCCACAGTGCGGAATACCCGATAGCCGTTCCGATTTCCAGGATCGACTTCGGCTGGTGCAGCATCACCAACAAACGCATAAGCTGGGCGGAAGGAAGCGAGATGATCGGAATATGCTCGATCAGCGCTTCCTCCTCGAGCCGGGTGAGCAGCGGATTGCGGCCCGGAATCAATGTGGCCAAATACCGTTCTACGATCGGGTCTGTAATCATGTATGGAAAAACTCCTTTGCCATTGTTTTTACCAGTTTCCTCTGCTCTTCGCATCCTTTGATAGATGCTCCTCCAGTGTTTTGGAGAAGAAGTGCTCCGAAGTGCCGTCCTTTTTCGTCACAAAAAAGAAATAGTCATGCTTGGCTGGCTCCACAACGGCCGCCAGTGACGTACGCCCGGGGCTCGCAATCGGTCCGGGAGGAAGCCCCTTATGGATATACGTATTGTAGGGGCTTTCAATTTTCAGATCATCAAACGTGATGCGATCGCGCTGCTTGCCCAACACAAACTGAACGGTTGCACACGATTGCAGCATCCAGCCATCGCGAATCCGGTTGAAAAAGACTCCCGCCACGATCGGCCGCTCTTTGTCTGCGACAACCTCACGCTCGACAATCGAGGCAAGATTCACCGCTTCATCGACCGTCAGCTTTTGCTTCTTCAAGGTGTCTACCCATTCCGGCTTGAACTCCTTGGAAAACTGGCTGAGCATCTTGGCAATGATCTCGTGTTCCGTCGCCCCTTTTTTCACATCATAGGTTTCTGGAAACAGATAGCCTTCCAAACGGTACTTGCGATTTTTATCGTTCGGAATCTCCGCGACAAACGGATATTCCGGAAACTGCCCTTCGTTGATTTCTTTTAAAAATGCTTCTTTTTGAACCAAGCCTTTTTTCTCTAACGCGGCGGCAATTTGCTCCACATTGAGACCCTCGGGAATCGTAAAGCGGACCATGTCCATGACGACGTCTCCCGATTTGATCGGCGCAAGCAGCTGCTCAATCGTCTGCCCTTCCGGCAATCTGTATGTGCCTGCCTGCAATCCGTCGCCAAGTCCTTTGAATTGAACATAATAGCGGAACAGCTGGCTGTTTTTGATCAGCCCTTCCTGCTCCAAAATTCGCCCGATCTGGGCTACTGACGAGCCGGGGGGAATCTCGACCTGTTTGACCTCGCTGCCTGGCATTGGCTGAAGCTGTGAATATACGTAAGCTCCTCCTGCCCCCACTGCCAGGACGCCGAGTGTGACAACCCCGAGAAACAGCTTGAAGATTCGGTTGCCGCGCCGTCTGTTGCGTTCCTTAGGCAGTTTGGCCGCACCTGGAGTTTCTATTTTTTTATTTGGTTGACTCAAGCAATTAGCCTCCTCTATCCCTTGTCAACCATACATTATACCGAAATATCGCGGGGGATGCATCAATTTGGCTGTTGGGGAGGGGAGGAAAACGGAGAAAACGCTCCGGGTCGGTGAGACACCAGCATGGGGGTATCACTGGGCGGTTCCATTCCAAGAGCGGAACAGCGTCCAAAACAAGCCGTTTCGGGGAAGCTGCACACGTTGGACGCAAAGCGTGTTCCTCTCTTTCCATTCCACCTGGGTAGGTGTCCCAAAGCCCTCGTCGTTTTCTCCGTTTTCCTCCACAAGCTTTCATCCTGTTGAGAAGGGATGTGTGAAGGCAAAGTCGCAGAAGCAAGACATCCTGAGAGACCTGCATAAACCATCCAAGAAAGCTCCCACGATGCCGTTGGAAGAAAGCACAATAGCTGTAGGGAGAAGCAGGTTTCCAGGCGGAGCGACTAGCGAAACCCAGCCGAGCGGAGCAGCGAGTGGCGGGAATTAGAAGCGCCACCTTGCTTTCACTGCGTAGCGGCTGCTACTTTGGCGCTTCCCCGCCAATCACTGCGCAGCGGGCAGTCATGACATCCTCGCAGGGTGTAGACCGGAGCGCAGATCGGAAACCTGCTTCTCCCTCTCCACAGCTGCACTGCTCCACCCAAACAACAAAAAAAGCCGGGAGCATTCGCCCCCGGTTTTCTGTCATGAATCACTTACATTTCGTCTTTCTCCAAATCCGCAATCAATGTTTCAAACGTAGCCTCTACCTGCTCCCACTCTTCATCATCCTCGATTGGTTGCAGCATGTCTGTTCCTTCATAACGCAGGAAATGGACTTCATACTCTTCATCCTCTTCCTGATCCACTGGAACCAGCACCAGATAGGAACGGTCCTCAATGTCAAAAATGTACATGATGCGGAAATCGCGCGACTCCTCGTTTCCTTCTTCGGTCAACGCAATTACGTCGCCTACCTCAAACTCTTCCATCATCTCTTCGCTCATCATAGGTCACCTCGATTTCGCGTCCAGGTATCCCTGCAAAATCAGGGTGGCCGCCATTTTATCAATCACTTTTTTTCGTTTTTCTCGGCTAACATCCGCTGAAATCAGCATCTTTTCCGCCGCCATCGTGGTCAGACGCTCGTCCCACATTTTGACAGGCAACGACGTCTCCCTCGCCAGCTTATCAGCGAATTTTTGGCACAGCTCACCGCGTGGGCCGATTGTGCCGTTCATGTTTTTGGGGAGACCGACAACAATCTCCCCAACCTGGTATTGCGCAATCAATTCGCGCAGCCGGGCCAAGTCCTTCTCGCCCGACTGCCTGCGAATCGTCTCTACTCCTTGGGCGGTCCAGCCTAGCTCATCACTGACGGCCACGCCAATCGTTTTGTCACCGTAATCCAAACCTAGTAGTCGCATAGCCCTCCGCTACGATTCCTTTTGGGAAGATAAATACACCTTCACCAATTCTTCGATCAATTTGTCACGCTCAATCTTGCCGATCAAGCTGCGTGCATTGTTGTGCCTTGGAATAAATGCTGGGTCCCCGGAAAGCAAATAACCGACGATCTGCGTGATTGGATTGTACCCCTTCTCCTGCAAAGCCCGATATACCTCGGTCAGGGTTTCTCTGACTTCCGTTTCACTCGCTTCTTTTGGAACGGAGTATTTCATCGTATTGTCCATGAAATTCATCTGTAACACCTCGGTTCTTCAAGGGTCTGTTAACCAGTTTATTCGCTTGGCACAGGGAAAATCCTTCTCTTATTTCGCAACTGCCTGATTTTGAACCATTTCCACAGCAGCCGCAAGCGCTTCATTCAGCTTGGATGGATCTTTCCCACCCGCTTGCGCCATGTCAGGACGTCCGCCACCGCCGCCACCGCAACGCGTCGCAACCTCTTTGATGATTTTGCCAGCGTGGAAGCCTTGGTCGATCAGGTCCTTTGTTACACCTGAAACGAGGTTCACCTTGTCTCCTTCCACTGCACCAAGCACGATAACAGCGGAGCCAAGCTTGTTTTTCAATTCGTCGAGCATTGCCCGCAGGTTGTCCATATCGGTAGCGGAAACACGGGTTGCCAATACTTTGACGCCGCCGATTTCCTTCACCTGCTCGGTTAGCGATGCAGCTTCGATGTTGCCCAGTTTAGCACGCAGCGACTCATTTTCACGCTGCACCTCTTTCAACTGCTGCTGCAGGCCTTCGACACGTGCAGGTGTTTCCGCCAAGATCGGCGATTTCACCGCTTGTGCCACTTCACGCAGCGTAAGCAGTTGTTGATTGAGATATTGATATGCACCACGGCCTGTTACTGCCTCGATCCGACGTGTGCCGGCACCGATGCCGCTCTCGCTGACCAGCTTGAACAATCCGATCTCTGCCGTATTGTTTACGTGGCAGCCGCCGCAAAGTTCCAGACTGTAATCGCCCACTTGCACGACCCGAACGATATCCCCGTATTTTTCGCCAAACAGCGCCATCGCGCCCATCGCTTTTGCTTCCGCAATCGCCTTCAGCGAAATGTTTACAGCCAGATTCGCCCAAACTTTCTCGTTGACAATCGATTCAATCCGTTCAAGCTCCTCA
>JBLNEJ010000513.1:0-3758 GCA_050262535.1 Clostridia bacterium | reverse complement strand
GCACATCGCGGATCGTCAGTGCGCTTCCATCATGCAGGTAAGGGGCCGTTGCCCAGACACCGCGCAGCGTAGGCGTATCGTACAGGTTCGCTGGCCGCGGGTTCTTGAATCCACCGCGCGCATCACCCTTTGGCGAGCCTATATCCAGACTGGTTGCAGTCCCGACATCATGCAGCTTGCTCTTGTTGTCTGTCGTCAGCTTGCCGTTTGCATCCACGGCCTGCGTACTGTCCGTATAGTCGGGCAGGGCGTGGCACGTCACACAGCCGGCCTTTCCCATAAACAGCTGCTCTCCTTGGGATGCAAGCGGGGTAAGGCTGCCGTCTGGTTGACGGTATGGGCTTTTCGGCACCGGGAACGAATCCTTCTCATCCAAATACGCGAATAGTTGCGCAAACATTTTTTTCACTTCGGGCGGCAGTGGCTGGGAAGGATCATTGGCCATCATGCCCCCCATTTCATCCTGGATCGTGTGCACGTAATCTTCAAATTCATCCCGGCTTCCGTCCCACATGAACAAGCCTGTTTTCGTAGTCAGCACGTTGCTTGGCGTATTGCGCGGGCCCTTTGGCGTTGTCATCGTCAGACCGTTGATCTCCCCGTCGAAATGACAGGAGGCGCAGCTCATCCAGTTCTTTCCTGTCAGATCAGAGGCAAATTTATCGCTGTTGGCCGAGAAAAACATCGTCTTGCCAGCTCGAACGTCTGGTGACAGCACGTCCTCCGCAATCAAACGCAAATTGGTTCCGACGATCTTTGCCTTTTTGTACGGGTCAGCGCCGCCTGTCTCCACGGTGGCAAGATCGTGGCTCATCGCATTGTGTACATAAAGGGATAAGCCGTCCGGCGTTACGATGAGGCCGCGCGGATTATCCCCGGGAATACGGCGAAGCAATTGGGTTGCCTTGCCTCCGCGGCGAAGGTCGAACGTGACCAAATCCTCACTTCCTCCCATCAGCACGAACGCCTTGCTGCCATCTGGCAAAAAGCCGACATCTGCTGGATTGGAGAAGACCTCTGGTTCATTTTTGACATTCAGAATGTTCATTTGCTTGAAAAGATGCTTGCGCTGTTCAGTCAGCTCTTCCTGTTTGGCGATATCAATGACCGAAACGGCGGGAAAAATGGTCGATTCGAACTGAATCGGCACGTTCGTATTGGTCAACAGATGAGGAATCCACAGTGTTTTACCGTCCGGGGAAATCGTCATGTTTTCCACCATGCCGGGCATGCCTTGGCTCACCTTCGGGTCCTTGCTTGCGGGCGGCGGTGTCTCGGACAACGGGATGACCTTTTTCACCGATAGGGACTGCGTATCGATGACCGACACCTTGCCATGCACATAGTGGCTGACAAACAGCTGCTTGCCGTCCGCAGTTAACGCCAGCCCCCGCGGTTCGTTTTCCACCGTGATGTCCTTGATCAGCTTGTTGGTCGCAGTATCGAAAACCTCCACTACATTGCCGCGATAGGCGGTTACAAACAGCTTGCTGCCATCTTGGCTTGTCAGGACACCAAACGGCTGGTGCTTCGCCTCGATTTTGCCTACCGCCTTTTGCTTTTGCAAGTCGACCACATAGACCGCATCCTCGCGCATCGCGCTCACGTAAGCAATATGCTCATCCGGCGACAGCGCAACGTTTCGCGGTTCCTTGCCGACGGGAATCTCCGCTGTCACCTTCTTTGTTTGCGGATCAACCAGGCTGACCGTTGGGATATCGATATTGGCAACGACCAGCTGCTCTGCACTCTTGTTCATGATGATGGAACGGCTCTCTACCGGTGTTGTCCGCACGATTGGCACTTCGCCCTGCGATGTGCCAGCATCCCCGTATTCACAGGCAGAGAGGGCGGCAACCAACCCGATTGCCAGCCCCGCCATTTTCCATCCTTGCCGTTTCATTCGTTTCATGGAATTCTCTCCCCTGCTCCACTCGATGTGCTTATTGCTTGGTTACCGTCACAGGCAGAAGGACCGGAGCAATTCCGTATGTTCCGTGTGCAACCTGAATCTGCGGCACCGTATCCTTGTCGGTATTTCCTGTCGTATCGCCTTGCACGTAGAAGTCACCTGTATCCCAGAACTCGCTTGCCTGCATCCCTTCCGCCAAGGTCGGGCCGTTGATTACATTGCGGAAGTAACGGGTATACAGCTCAGTCAGCTTGGCGAGCTCCAGCGTGTCGTATTTCTGCTTGTCACTTTCTGTATTGACCAGGTTCAGCATGCCGATGCGGTGAACCGCTGAAATCGCTCCTGCCAAATAGGCATCGTATTCATAGTTATTCTGTTGACCGACCTGTGTACGGTACGCAACCGCGTCCTCATCCCAGAAAGCGTTGTGCATGTTGTCGTAAAGCGCTCGCGCTGCATCGCGGTAGTGGGCATTGTCGGTCGCGAGGAAGGCTGCGGTCAGCCCACGGATCGCCCCCAATTGCGCTTGCAGCGTTTTTGCTTCGGGGTCTGTCCCTTTTCCGACCGTGTAGCCGTTTGCGACCAGTCCATCTTTCTTATCCAGCAGCTTGTTAAGGATAAATTCAGCCTGCGCGGTGATCATCGCTTTGGCCCGCTTTCCTTCAGCGGTATCCAGACCTTTGGCAGCCTCTCCGCTTGCATAGCCAAGGGGCAGCCCGTCAACCGCACGGACAAACAGGCGCAGCGCTTCCATGGCATATCCGGTATCAAACGTGTCCAGGTGATCCCCTTGGCCGTTGACCTCGCCGGAATGCTCCTGAACAAGGAAGTGCTCGTTTTTGTTCCAGTGCATCGTTTCCGTATTGGCAAAAAGGGTCATCAGCAGGTCACGGTTCAAGGAATACGGGTCATCGGATGCAACATCATTTTTCAAGTCTGCATCCAGATTCTCTTTGGGTGCGGACGGGAACGGCTTTCCGTCGAACAGAGCGAGAAACGCTTCGTTTTTGTTTGGATTCGCCGGGCGCTGATCCGTTGTCCCGTAAAACTCGGAGGCCGCCCATATCATCAGCCATTGATCGCGCAGCACGCTGCGTTTGTCGAGTACCTTCAGGCTTTTCACATCTGGGAAATTGGTATCGCCGTTTTCTTCCACTTCCACTTCATGCGGAAGGTAGATAAAGCCGTTTGCCGGATTGTAGGCAGCGGACGGCTTGGCACCCAGTTTCCCGTCTTTTGAGGAATAGAACAGTTTATCATTCATGAACGCAAGCTTGTTCCAGACACCCTCGGTCAGGAATACACCCTGCAGGCCGTCAGCCGAGCTTACACCAAGGCGGATGTTGTTGTCCTTCTGATCTTGATCGGACGCAGTTGCTTCCAGCTCTTCATCCTGATCCACCGTATGCAGTCCGCCCATAAAATCGCCGAGCCAGAGTGCCTGCTTCAAAAATGTCCCGCCGATTGCCGCAGGATTGAGCGTTTTCTCCATTTGGGCCCGGTCCCAGCGCAATGTCCCGAAATCAACCTGGTATTTCGGAATGTAGCGTCCCTCTTCTCCGTCGGCGAACTTGCTCGTATCCACCTTCGTGATATAGTGCGGATCACCGCTTACATATTCAATCGTGGTCGGGAACATGTTCTGGAAAATCTCGTCAGGCTTATATCCGACCGCTTCAGCCAGCTCCATGAAGCGTTTTGCCAAAGCAGCGCGGGAGTCTTCCTGGTTCGCACGCTTTTTATTGATCGGGCCATTCGCCAGATGAATCCCCAAGCCTGATTTTTCGGTGACCTCGTACATTGCCTCTTCGGAATATTCATAGGATTCGATCCCTGTTGCATAGTC
>JBLNEJ010000512.1:0-6437 GCA_050262535.1 Clostridia bacterium | reverse complement strand
GTCATTAGGCTTCCGGTCTCCGTTCAGAATTCTGCAGAAACAACCGTTCTTGCACCTGTCGTTCGCAACCCGTCTTCGGGGTTTTATCTCGCCACTCAGTTCACAGTAGAGACGAGCGTTGACGTGATTCCAGCGCATCCATCGACCGGTATTGCTTTTGGTTCGGAGGAGGGAGTGAGCTTGAGTTCGCTTGAGGTGAGAAATTCAGGGGGGAACACAGTATCTCTTCATCCAGATTTTTCGAGTGAGATCACCACGTACAATACTACGGTGGTGAACGGCGTCTTCAGTATCCGAGTAATACCAACAGTTATGGACAACACGGCGACAGTCAAGGTGAACGGAGAAGCGGTGACAAGCGGGGCGGCGTCCCCAGCAATCAACCTCCGTGTGGGAGACAATACGATTTTGGTTGATGTGATCTCTCAGGACGGCACGATCAAGAAGACCTACACCATTCAAGTGAACAGGCGGCCCTATATTCCACAGCCTTCCTACTATCCAGTTACGGGAGTAAGTCTGAGTCAAACAGAGCTCATCTTACCTGTAGGGAAGGAACCAACTGTCTTGCAAGCGACGGTCTATCCATCCTACGCTTCCAACCAGAGTGTGACGTGGAGCAGCAGTGATCCGCAAGTGGCAACGGTCAATGAGCTTGGCATGGTTACGCCGCTCGCCCCCGGCACGGCGACGATTACCGTTACGACGGTGGATCAAGGCAAGACGGCGACCTGCCAGGTGAAAGTGGTCAAAGCGGTTGAGTTGGTTGGACTGAAGGTGTCCAAAAAAACCATTTTGCTGAAATCGAATGAATCGTCTGTCTTTAAGCTATATGCTGTCTATTCCGACGGGACAAAAGAAGATATCACCAAGGATAAAAAAGTGAAATATCGCACCAGCTCGAAGACGAAAGTGACCGTTACTGCAGGGGCGGTCAAAGCGGGGAAAAGTGAAGGCAGGGCGATGATTACCATTACTTACCTTGGTATGAAAGCGAAAATCCCTGTGATTATCTCGAAGCTACAGGTGAAAAAGCTGGAGCTGAATCCAACCAGCCTGCGGGCGGAGGTTGATCAAGTGAAGCAACTTCAAGTGACGGCGACGCTATCCAACAAGACAACACAGGATGTGACGGGACTGGCGACGTGGTCAAGCAGTGACCCGGAAGTGGCAGCAGTAGACGAAAACGGAAAGCTGACCGCGATCGCCCCCGGCACGGCCGTGATCAAGGCCACATACGGCAGGAAGACGTCCAAAATGAAGGTTGAAGTGAGCCAGTGAGTGGGTCATACTACTGTCTGCAAACGAACGTTGACCGTTTCGGCTGGCAAGGAGTAAATTGATCAATACCAGAATCTCAAAAGGAGCTAAACCCTCGTAGAAGGGTAAGCTCCTTTTGGCATTTTGCAGCTGGATATCATCACACAATGACAAATTTGAGTTTCAAAAACACTCTAACACCAGTTTGCCAATTATTTCTTCGGCAAGCACTTTTTCGTGCGCTAATCGCAAATTAGCTGCGTAAATCGGTTCCAGACGCTGTGTCAGGGTAGTTTTTACTTTTTCAGCATCGATCAGTGTTGCTACAGTATTCAGTAAGCGATGTTGTTCGAGCATATCTTTCGGCTTGAATATTGTGCTGTCCGGCTGCATCCCAGCCAAGTATTTTTGGCGTTTCATTTCCATCTTTACCCTGTGAACGAACCATCAAGTCTGCGGATTGACGGATATGGCTTAAACCTTTACCAGAATATCTCTTCCTGTAGGGATCGGTTTTTCCAATTCGAGATCAATCAGGCTTTCCGGATCGGATTGTTATTTTCCTGTCGTTCCTGATTGTGATCGTTGCTTTGTCTCCCGCTTTTGCTGTACGCAATCGTGATGAGGCCGTATTTCTCACGGTGGCTACCTTGGTGTTGCTCGATTTAGAGGTGGTTTCGGTGTGGGGCTTGAGCGCAGCTTGACCCGGACTATACACTTCGGTATTTTGCAGTGTAAGTGAAAAAGTTGGAGCGAGGGTTTGTGGGTGCCTTGAGAGGAGTTACATCGCATCGTGGGCTACTTATTGTTATAATAAATGGAGATTCAGCAATTATAAACCAAGGGAGTAAGAATCCATGTCAAATTTGCCAAGCTGTCCAAAATGTAAATCAGGATATACGTATGAAGATGGGAACCTGTTGATTTGCCCGGAATGCGGCCATGAGTGGGCGTTAGAAGGCGGGAACGAGGACCGTGAAGAGATAAAGGTTGTCAAAGATGCGAACGGCAATGTTCTGCAAGATGGTGACACGGTAACCATTATCAAAGACCTTAAAGTTAAAGGGAGTTCATCCGTATTAAAAATCGGAACAAGGGTCAAAAACATCCGTCTGGTTGAAGGCGATCATGATATTGATTGCAAGATTGATGGTTTTGGCGCGATGCAATTGAAGTCTGAGTTTGTGAAGAAGGTATAGACTGCCTTCAACAACAGGAAGAAAGCCGCTCCAATGGTTGGAGTGGCTTTATTTGCACAAGCTCGTTTTCATCCCGCTTGCCAATCCGAATAGTTTGTTCATCGTATTCCAATTTCTCACGGTTGCGGGAACACCGAGTTTTTGAAGATTAACGGACAGCTTGGCATTCCGTATGCTTTGCCGGAACAAGAGATACACGTCCCGACCTTCGATCTGATACTGGTCATCACCGTTATTGGCTGCCTCCAGCTTCTCGATTCCTGAGATCGAGGGGGCTTTCGGCAACATGGCAACATAAAGACTTTCCCCCTCAGCGGCATGGGCTGCTTCTGCCACAATTTCAGGTGAGAATGGACAGTGGGAAACGATTCGCTCCAATTCCTCTGCCGTTCGCATGACCACCGTGAGAGTAATGCCAAACACCGCTGCAATCTTGTGCTCGATCCGCCCTCGCAGGGAAAGCTCGTCCTCGGCTGATTCGAAGAGGATATTGCCGCTTTGTATGTAAGTTTGTACATGCTCCAGCCCGATGTTCTCAAGTGCCGATTTCAAGTCAGCCATCTTGATCTTATTTTTGCCACCCACATTGATTCCTCGCAGAAATGCGATATAAATGGTCTTTCTGCTTGCCACATTCATCACCAGCCAAATTGTCATTGTCTTGTCGGTTGCCCGCAATATCCAGTGTGGGCGTAACCCTCGCTTTCGATTCAGCGCGCTTACCGATCGGGTGAACCTGCATGAGCCTGAAGCTCACAATCAATACGGCTCGAATGCCGGTATCTTCCCATAAACGTGAATTGTCACATCGCCACTGGGGTCCCTTCTTCCACTATCTTACGTGAGATGAAAGGGGGAGTATAGTAAAAAGGCGACAAAATCATCGTAAGATCTATCTGCCATCTATCGTAATAATGGTCCAAACGAATTGAAAGCAGAGGAGTTGAACCTGAGCATGAATCTACTGGAGGAATTCGGTCCAATCGATATTTATCTGTTTGACCAGCTGTTAAAAGGGCGAATTACAAGGGACATGCATATCCTCGATGCGGGCAGCGGCTCTGGCCGTAATCTGATCTATTTTTTGCGCAATGGCTATACGGTCTATGCCGTGGATCGATCAGCGGAAGCGATTGAGGAGGTACGACGGCTGGGCAGCTTGCTTGCATCGACCTGGTCGCATACGCAGGCGAGGGTGGAACCGGTGGAGAGCATGAGCTTTGCCGCAGCGTCATTTGATTTCGTCATGAGCAACGCGGTCCTGCATTTTGCCGAAAACGAGCGCCACTTTTTACAGATGCTTCTTGAGCTATGGCGTGTGCTAAAGCCGGGCGGGGTACTGTTTATTCGCTTGGCCTCCTCAATCGGGATCGAATCAAGCGTGAAGCCGGTTGGGAATGGGCGGTATGTGCTGCCTGATGGAAGCACCCGATTCCTTGTTGATGAAGACATGGTGATGAGGTTGACTGAAGAATTGAAGGGATCGTTTGTCGAACCGCTGAAAACGGTGCATGTAGCGGGACTGCGCTGCATGAGCAACTGGTGCATTCGCAAGCAGCCGGACGTCAGCTTGTAACCCATCCGCAGTTTTGCAGGCGGCCGGGAAGGAGGTAGCTGATGAATCGAACCACTCAACTGCAGCCAAATGTACTCCATGCTTGAGCTTACCCGATGCAATACGGTTAAATAGAGAGCAAGAGGAAAGATCAACAAGGAGTGAAGTGTATGTCTTCTCATGAGCTTGCGACCTTTGCGGGCGGCTGCTTTTGGTGCATGGTAAAGCCGTTTGATGAGCTGCCGGGCATTATCAAGGTCGTTTCCGGCTATACAGGCGGGACTGTCGAAAACCCTACGTACAAGCAAGTCTGCTCCGAAACGACCGGACATTATGAAGCGGTGCAGATTACCTTTGACCCAAGCCGGTTCCCATATCAAAAGCTGCTCGAGCTGTTTTGGCAGCAAATCGATCCGACTGACGCGGGCGGGCAATTTTATGACCGCGGCGATTCGTACCGCACCGCGATCTTTTATCACAATGAGGAGCAGCGTGTGCTGGCTGAGGCTTCAAAACAGGCGTTGCAGGCAAGCGGCCGTTTTTCCAAGCCAATTGTTACACAAATTTTGCCTGCCGGCACGTTCTATGAAGCGGAGGAGTATCATCAGGATTATTACAGGAAAAATCCGTTCCGCTACAAAATGTACCGTACTGGTTCAGGTCGGGACAAATTCATCAAGGCGCATTGGCGCGATGATCAGGCTAACCAGGCTCTTCGCCAACGCCTGACCCCCCTGCAGTATGAAGTGACGCAAAATAACGGGACCGAACCCCCCTTTCGCAATGAGTACTGGGATACGAAGGACGAGGGCATTTATGTCGATATCGTTTCCGGTGTGCCGTTGTTTAGCTCCCTGGACAAATTCGATTCAGGCTGCGGCTGGCCCAGCTTCACGAAGCCGTTGAATGAAGAGGAAGTCAAGGAGGAGTTGGATGTGACGCACAATATGGTCCGCACCGAGGTGCGCAGCCTTACAGCCGACTCCCATCTGGGGCATGTGTTCGAGGACGGACCGGAACCGACAGGCTTGCGCTACTGCATCAATTCCGCCGCGCTCCGCTTTATTCCGAAAGACGATCTGGAACGGGAAGGCTATGGGCAATATCGAAAATTGTTTGATTAAAACAGATGTGCATGTGGGTGCTACCATATGCACATTTTTGTTTGGATGGGGCGTGGATGGAAATAAAATGGTTAATCTAGTTTGGTAATGTGTGGATTAGGGTACTTATCTAGGAGGTTGGGAGAGATGCATAACAAACAAGAGAGAGGCTGATTCAAATTGAAAACAGGCTTGAAACGATGGCTGGGCAACAACTTTAAAGCGAAGTTGGTTACGGCCTTCCTGGTCATTCTTATCATTCCATCTGTTGTTGTGGGGATGCTGGCAAATCGTCAGGCAAAAACCGAAATCACAAACGAGATGATGCACAGTGCCAGGGAAAATGTAAATATGGTCAATGCCATCATCAGCAGCACCATGCAAGCGAAAATGAAAGATGCCGACTATTTGGCAAAGCATACAAATGCACAGATGTATGAGGGAGAGGAAAGTCCGGCTGTCCGCAAAAATTTTGAATTGTATCATGGTATGCACGAAGAGGTCGCGAGCATCAGTTTGGGGACCGAGACGGGGATGTATATTCGAACGCCGCGGCAGGAAACGAAGGCAGGCTTTGATCCACGGACAAGAGACTGGTACAAAAAAGCGATGGAGAGCAAAGGAACGGCAATCATTACCGATCCGTACATTTCCTCTGTGAGCGGAGAAGTGATCGTAACGGTAGCGCAGGCAACCGAAGATCGCTCAGGGGTAATCGCGATCAATCTTGGAATTAATCAGATCAAGAATCTGGCCAGTGCGGTCAAGATCGGACAAACCGGGTTTATCATGATTATGGACAGCAACAAAAAATACGTTGTGCACCCCTCCATGAAGGTCGGTGAACCGGTCGAGGAGTCAGGATATGGGCAAATTTTCCAGAATGATGAAGGCCAAATAACACTGGAAGGCCAGGACGCACAGCTTCGTTACAAAACGAATGAGGTTGTGGGATGGAAAATCGTTGGCAAGATGAACGGGGCAGAAGTGGAAGAATTGGCAAAGCCGATTTTTCATACAACATTGCTGACGGTGGTCATTTGCCTGCTTGCAGGTGGAATCATCATTTTCCTCAACTTGAGGTCGATCATACGTCCGATAAAAGACTTACAAGCCCATGCAGTAAGCGTGAGCAAAGGCATCTTGACCAGCACAATTACCGTGAAGTCGAGCGATGAAATCGGAGAGCTTGCAGGAGCCTTCAACACGATGCAGCATAATCTCCGCTCGTTGATCCAGGATGTAGAGGCAAGAGCAGAGCAAGTCGCCGCAGCGTCCGAACAATTGACAGCCAGTGCGCAGCAAACGAGCGCTGCCACA
>JBLNEJ010000511.1:0-7644 GCA_050262535.1 Clostridia bacterium | reverse complement strand
GCCGGCACATGTGATCAAATTGAGATGCGATGTTTCCGCGTTCGTAAAGATCAGGTCAAGAGGGGCTTCCTTCGTCTTGAACGATTCGACTTTCGAAATGACAAACGTCAGCTTTTTGTTCGACCGGTCCGTAACGAAAATCGTATCGCCCGCTTTTAATTTTCGCAGCTTATAGAAGACAGCTGGACCCGTATAGTGGTCGAAATGTCCGGATATCACAGCGCTTCCTTTTTCCCCGGGTTTCGTCCAGGGGCTTAAAATTCCTGCTTTATCAAATGATTTCGGTACCCCCATCTGTCCGTTGGCAAGAATACCGACTGGTTCCACGCTCGTATTCAAACGGATCGACGGAATTTCCAGCTTAATCGGCATGATGGGTGTAGACGCAATTTTACTGGAACGCTTAAGATGCGGCACCGTATACAGCTTCAGGTGCGGAACGGTGTAGACAAGAGGACGGGGAGGCGCTGCCAATTGAGCGGCTTGACTTGTATAGGGCATGCTGGTCGAAGAAGGTGGTTTGGCCACAGGACTTTGGCAACCTGCCAAACTAACCGCCAACACAATCAACCATTTGTACATCGTTGATCACACTCCCTGTGAACGTAGAAAAGAGGGAATAGCTCCCTCTTTGTTAATTGCTTGCTCCGCCCATTCCGGTATTCGGCATCCCGGGGGCTGCTTTGGTGTGGAATTTGTGTCCGGCTTTCGTAGCCTTCGTATGCATCTTGTGCATTTTGGTGTGAACCTTGTGTTTTTTCGAGCCATCATGCTCGGTTTTGGCAAAAGCTGAAGCCGAGGAAAACACAAGACAAATTGCAGCTATACATGCCAACGCTTTTTTCAAGTGACATCCACCTTTCAATCTTGTGAGTTGAGGCCTTACATCCGTTATTTTTCGCTTTTGTGTGAAAAAAAAACAAGAGAGTAAAGGGAATGGTGCTTGAATATGGTAACCGGTTTACTCTTTACCAACGGCGTTCACCTTTTTTTGATACATTAACAGCTCGGAAACGGTGACAAAATGAAAGCCGCGGCGATGCAATTCAGGCAAAATTTCCTTCAAAGCACGAACCGTCTGACTGCGTGCTCCTCCATAGTCGTGAAACAAGACAATATCCCCGTTTCGCGCATTTTTCAGCACCTTTTTGACGATTTTCTTGACACCGGGATCGCTCCAGTCACGGGTGTCCTGATGCCAGGACCACATGATGACTTGAAAACCGGCATCTTTCACTACACGTATTAACGATTCGCTATAGTATCCACCAGGCGGGCGAAACAGCTTAGGTGTAAATCCAGTAGCGGCATAAATCGTTTCCTGTGTTTTCGTGACCTCTTCCTTCAGGCGCTGCTCAGAAATTTTGCGCAAATCAGGGTGGGAATACGTGTGATTGGCGAGCTCGTTTCCGTCCTTCAGAAGCTGCCGGATGATCTCCGGATTTTTTTGGACACGTGTGCCAACAACAAAAAAAGTCGCCTTCGCGTCGTATTCCTTCAATAATGATGCGATTTGCGGCGTGTAGCGGGCGTCGGGTCCGTCATCAAACGTAAGGGCAATCATCCGCTTGGCGGTCGGCACCTCCCAAACAATTTCACCCCGGGCTTCATAATATTTGCGCCCCTTTCCCTTTTGAGCAAGCAGTGTACCGTTCAGGAAAGCAAAGATGAGGGTCACACAGCATAACAGAAGGAATATGCTCTTTTGTTTCATTGTCCCCCCAGAAGGAAATGTGACATGTGGTTTATCAGAAACGTCTATAGAAGATGGATTCAGTAACAGTAGGAGTTGGGTGCTTTGCTCATTATGCCCACTTTTATCGGTTTTTCCCCTTTTTACGCGTGTGGTAGAAAATTCAAGCTTCTTTTTTTGGAAAATAACGAAACAAAAGTAAATTTGAGAACGTCTTATTAATCAAATTTATTTTACTGATTATTTTTCTGAAGAAAGCATGGTGAGCTTATGAAGAAATGGCTGATGTGGGTTGTGATTCTTGCTCTATGCACCGTACCGCGAATCGGTTTTTCCAGTGGAAAGCAGGAGCAGCCGGCTGTGGTACTACCGGTGGAAAAGGTTGTCACCGAACAGATTCAACAAGGAAAACGGCTGCATCGAACCGTCTCATTTCCAAATACTGATACATATTGGATGGAACGCATCGAGTTTTCACACAATCAACCTTCAGCCTACATTCGAACGCTGACGATCCCTGGACAATCAGGGACTGTCCGTTATGTTAAGCACAATCGGCTCGATGGCAAGACCTTGAGTAGAACGTGGGAAACCGCTCCGCTTGGCGACAGTCTTCCGACTACATACGTGTTTATCGATACCGATCAGATGCACCTGCTGTTGAGCTTTCCAGAGGTTTATCGTAAAGGAATGCGCAATACGCTGGAGGAAAAGCCCAACCCATTGCCTGTCCGGGTTAAAAAGGTGAAAAACGGGTACGAGCTTGCGATCGCTTTTCCGCAAAGCAAAGGAACTGTTGGGGAAGTATGGGCGCTGCAATCGTCCGAACCATTGGTTGATTGGTCCAATGCGACGTTGGAACGAGTCTGGTCGCTGCTAGACGTGCATGATGAGCAAAAATGGTCGTGGGATGGATTTTACGTAAAAACGCCAAGCACCTATGAGCCATACAGTCCCAAGCTTTATTGGCGGCTTCCCGCGAATTATGTAGCCGAGTCATTCATCAATACAGGGGGAAGCAGAGCGGCAGCAGATTTGGGCTGGGTCATGCTGAATACGATTTTGCCCAATCAGAATCAGTACGGCTTCTGGGAGACACAGCCCGCGTCGAAATGGCTAAAAGACCTATATGGCTTGCAGGCCGGGTTCTATGATACAAGGTTCAATACCGATATGGGCTTGCTTTTGCTGAAAGGATACCGCAAGTACCATGATCCTCGTTTTCTGGAGGCTTCACAGCGCTATGCCCAGTTTTTACTCGGGCACATCAGTAAAAATCATTTTGTGGTCAAAGGGGAGCAGGAAGGCTGGCTTGTGGAGGATTATGCCCATCCGACACAAAAGCATCGCCGAACGCACAGCTCGCTCAATCACCAGCTGCAGGAAATCAAGTTCTTGCTGGAGATGTATGCGGAAACGAAGCAGTCGAGCTTCCACGATCATGCGATGAAGCTGTTGTTTGGCGTGAAAAATACCACCGCCAAGTGGAAGAAAGCCGACAACGATCTGCATTATGCCTATTTGCCGAATGGCCGGATGGGTCTTGCCGATTATCCGTTTCTGACCTACAATGACTTGTGGCAAACCCAGCGGTTGCTGGTCCGCTTGTACGGACAGAGCGATCAGGATTTGACAGCTCTGATGGAAAGCAAGAAAATGTATATGGACGCTCGGTCAATTACCGGCTATATTGCGTTGCCATTGCCGTAACCAAAAGTGAAGGAAGGTTGTCATCACGTGTTATTCAATTCCTATGAATTTATGTTCCTGTTTCTGCCGATAACCTTCGCGGTCTATTTCGCGTTAAATCGCTTTCGTCTTGTAAAAATCGCGATCGCCTGGCTGGCGCTCTGTTCCTTGTTTTTCTATAGCTGGTGGGATGTTCGCAACCTGCCGCTCATGCTTGGAAGCATCTTGTTCAACTATACAGTAGGTTCTTATTTGGCCCGAACTCAGGCGAACGGTTCTGAGAAGGCAAGAAAAAGCGCGTTGGTGTTCGGGGTTGTCGTCAACCTGGCGTTTCTCGGCTATTACAAATATGCTGACTTCTTTTTGACAAACGTAAACGAACTGACCGGAAGCTCATTTTCCATGCTCAAGCTGGTGCTGCCGCTTGGAATCAGCTTCTTTACCTTCACGCAGATCGCTTATCTTGTGGATACATTCCGCAAGCAGGTAAAGGAATACAATCTCGTTTCCTATGTATTGTTCGTCACCTTTTTCCCTCATCTGATCGCAGGGCCGATCCTGCATCACAAGGAAATGATGCCGCAGTTCGCATCGGTGCGGACAAAGGTGCTGAATTGGCGCAATATCGCGCATGGCCTGTTTCTTTTTGCGATCGGGCTGTTCAAAAAGATCATGATCGCCGATACGCTGGCACAGTGGGCGAGTCCGGGCTTTGCCGCAGCGAGTCTGACGATGGTCGAGGCATGGGCGACTGCTTTGGGGTATACGTTCCAGCTGTATTTCGATTTTTCGGGTTATACCGATATGGCGATCGGGATCGCGCTGTTGTTTAATATCCGTCTGCCGCAAAACTTCGATTCGCCATACAAGGCCAATTCGATCATCGATTTCTGGAGACGCTGGCATATGACACTCTCCCGGTTTTTGCGCGATTATTTGTATATTCCGTTAGGGGGGAATCGCAAGGGGCAGTTCCGGCGTCACTTGAACCTGTTGATTACGATGGTGCTCGGCGGATTGTGGCATGGAGCGTCGTGGACGTTCGTTTTCTGGGGCTTTCTGCACGGGACAGCGCTTGTCGTCAATCATTTCTGGCGAACGCTTGGGATCAAGATACACTGGCTGCTGGCGCGGACGATTACATTCCTGTTTGTCGTCGTCGCCTGGGTATTTTTTCGCGCGGAGAATTTCCACCAGGCACTTGTCGTGCTTAAGGGCATGGTGAATGTGAAGCACGTGGGATGGAGCATCACTGGCATCACCCCGGCACTGCCGGAAGGAAGGATCGAATTGCTGTATTTGCTGTTCCTGTTTCTGTTCGTCTGGTTTTGGAAAAACAGCACGGAATGGACAAGCGGCATGCGCGTCAATTTGCGTTATGCGCTGCTGACAGCGGTGCTGTTTGCCATATGTATATTGGGGCTGAACCGTGTGTCCGAGTTCCTGTATTTCCAGTTTTAGCGGGAGGTTCTGATGAAAGCTTACAAGAAATGGTCGCTCTCGGTGCTGGTGATGAGCCTCTTGCTCGTCGCTTGCGCTGGGGCGTTTAACTACGTGCTCGATCCGCTTCAATTTTATCGGAAGGCCTTTTATCCACCGGATTTCTCGGCGCAGCAGCGGTTTCAAAATCCTGGCCTGGCCAAAAATTACGATTATGACACGATTGTCATCGGCTCCTCCATGACGGAGAACTTTTTGCCGTCGTTCGTCAATGAAAAGCTGGGCGTGCACATGCTCAAGCTGTCCATGTCAGGGGCATCTTTTAAGGAGCAATACATGATTGCCAAGCTGGCGATTGAAACCGGCAAAGTCAAAAACGTGATCTGGGGCATCGATTACTTTTCCCTGAGGGGCCACCCGGACCGTGTTCGTGAGGAATACGGACAATTTCCGTTCTATTTGTATGACAACAACCTGCTCAACGATTATCATTATGTGCTGAACGTTGATACAACACTGGAGGCGGCACGCGTGCTCGCAGCATCCAGGGGGATCGCGGAACGGGAAAATCCCAGTCTGGAAACGCTCAACACGTGGCTGACTGCACCGTTCGGCCGGCAGAAAGTGCTGGCAGAGTGGCAGAAAATCAGCAAGGGAGGTCAATTCACGCCTGCAGACTATGAGCGTGAATACATTTGGCGAAATATGGACCAGAACTTGATCGCATTGGTGCAAGCGAATCCGCAAATCGATTTTACCCTATATTATCCGCCGTATTCAGTGTTGCAGCACCGCTTTTTCTACGAAAAGAGCGCCCCGCTGTTTGAGAACGAACTGGAGGCAAAGCAATATCTGTTCGACAAGCTGGGAGCCAAGAACAATGTGAAATTTTTTGACTTCCAGGCAGAGAAGAGCATTACGTTTGATTTGGACAATTACAAGGATTTGGCCCACCATTCGCCAAAGATCAACGAGTACATTATCGAATCGTTCGTCAACGGTTCCCATTTGGTTACAAAAGAGAGCCTGCAAAAGACAGCGGAGCAGTTGAAGCAGCAGGTGGAAGAGCTGGATGTCGACAAATTGTAGGAGAAGCTGCTTTGGGAAAGCCAAAGCAGTTTTTCTTTCGTGTTTAAATCGTAATAATTACGATTTATCTTGACGGGAGTTTGTCGGTGGGTGTATCCTTGTGAGGCAAATAAGAATAATTACGTTTTATGGAGGTTTATTTGGATTGGAGGGCAACACATGAAAGAGGCAAACGCCAAAATACCTGTCACCGTGCTCAGTGGATATCTTGGCTCGGGCAAGACGACCCTTTTGAACCACGTACTTGGCAATCGGGACAATTTGCGGGTAGCTGTCATTGTGAATGATTTGAGCGAGGTTAATATCGATGCCTCGCTTGTGAAAAATGGAGGAGGGGTCTCGCGTACCGACGAAAAAGTGGTGGAAATGTCTAACGGTTGCATCTGTTGCACGCTGCGCGAGGATTTGCTTGTGGAAGTCGAACGGTTGGTCGCGGAAAATCGCTTTGATTACATATTGATTGAGTCTACGGGAATAGGCGAGCCTGTCCCGGTTGCGCAGACGTTTACGTATGTCGATGAAGAAAACGGAATCGACCTGTCGGCGATTTGTCGATTGGATACGATGGTGACAGTGGTCGATGCGTATCGGTTCTGGCATGACTTTTCCTCCGGGGAGAGCTTGCTGGAGCGCAACCAGGCGGTAGATGATACGGATACACGGGAAGTGGTCGACCTGCTGATTGACCAGATTGAGTTTTGTGATGTGCTGATTTTGAACAAGTGCGATATGGTGGAGGAATCGGATCTGTTGGAGCTGGAGCAAATGTTGCACAAGCTGCAGCCCACGGCACGCTTGATCCGTTCTGTCCATGGCCGAATTGATCCTTCGCAGATTTTGAACACCGGTCTGTTTGATTTTGAGCGAGCCAGCCGTTCAGCCGGTTGGATTAAGGAGCTGGAAAAGGAAAGTCATACGCCGGAAACGGAAGAATACGGAATTTCCTCCTTTGTGTATCGGCGGAGCCAGCCGTTTCATCCTACGCGGTTTCATGACTGGCTCGCGGATTGGCCGGAAGATGTCGTTCGAGCTAAAGGCTTTTTTTGGCTGGCGAAGCGTCGTGATTGGGCTTTGACGCTCAGTCAGGCAGGGCCCTCGATTCAGATCGGCACTGCAGGACAATGGGTGGCTGCGATGGATGAGGCGGAGCGTGCGGCTGTTTTGGCAGAAGACCCTGATTGGAAACAATCCTGGCATCCTGAGTATGGTGATCGGATCAATGAACTTGTGCTGATTGGGATCGACATGGACAAGGATGCATTGAGTCGATCGCTGGATGCCTGCTTGCTTACCGATTCGGAGCTGGCTTCCGACTGGAGCCTGCTGGTAGATCCACTACCCACGACTAATACGGTAGAAGAAGTTGTGATACATGAAGAGGAGGAAGAACCATGCGCGTGAATATCATCCTGCAATGCACGGAGACAGGTGATCGCAATTACATCACCAGCAAAAACAAGCGAAACCATCCGGAGCGATTGGAATTGAAAAAGTACTCACCCCGATTGAAACGCTACACCTTGCATCGCGAGACAAAATAATCATGTGGCAAGTTGCCCCGAGTGCACAGCATTGACGTGTACCCGGGGTTTTTTGTACGGTGAAAGCGAATGATCGAATAATTGCCAGCACTCTCCAATACATCTACTATGAGAAAAGGATTCTTTCTGACCTGCTGATGTACATGCTCGACAAAAGAAGCAACAAACTTCACCGAGCATTCGACAGTCATC
>JBLNEJ010000510.1:0-5777 GCA_050262535.1 Clostridia bacterium | reverse complement strand
CTGCTTGTCGTTGGAGTACTACCATCTGTTGTGTAGTGAATCGTCGCTCCCGCTGTGCCAGAACTTAATGTTACAGTCGTCCCTGCTGCCACTTCCCCTCCCGCTGGGCTTGCGGTTGGTTTTTGTACAGATGCCACCAGTGCATCCCCAATTTTAGCCAATCCCGAACCACCTGCGACAATTACTTTACCGTTACCAACGGCAATGGATTGGATTGTTTTTGTACTACCAGCGGTAATTTCAGTCGCCCAGGTAGAACCATCCGGTGACGTGATCAGTGTCTCATTCGTTCCACCGACGTAAAAATATCCATCTCCATAAGTAACAGCCGCAAACGATTGCGGGCCTGTAGGTGATGTCTTCTCCACCCATGTGTTTCCATCAGCAGAAACGTACAAATAACCGCTCAGTCCAGCAGCTACCAACATTCCATTTCCGTAAGCCACACCATAAAGCTGTGTTGATGGGGTTGCAGTATTCACCTTAGTCCACGCTTGCCCATCGACTGAAGAATAAATGACAAACGAACCGTCTGTATTTTTGCCTACAGCCCAAAACTTGCACGCTCCATACGTAACAGCATTAAATCCGGAAGCTTCAGGCACTGAACTGTCTGTCCAGATTACTCCGTCGACTGAACGGTAAATCGTTCCTCCGGTGTCTCCAACCGCGACGATGTTTGTCCCGTCGCTTGCAATAGACACCAATTTATTCGTTTTGGGCACAGTTCGTTCAATCCAATTGCTATTATTGAGCGGGTCTAAGCCATCATTGAGGGTGAAAATTTTTCCGGTTGAACCTGCGTAACCTACCGCAACCCACTTTGACTGAACATGCAGTGCTTGATTCACGGCCGCTCCTAGTGGGGTTGGCGCTTTAGTCCAGCTTGTACCGTTTGAAGACGTGCCATAGTCCCCGAATGAATTAAACATCAACCATGTACCATTGTTGTACGCGATTTTATTAATATTTGTAGTTCCGAACCCCAGGCTTACCGCTGTCCATGTTGAAGCTGATACTCGCGAAACAAAAAAATTCAAATTCATCGATGAAATGACCAAAAGAAGCGCAACCAAAATCTTTGCACCGATACCTGATTTACCAAATAGTACGTTCATTCCATTCCCCCCTCAGCAGGAAATTTTTTTAATTTGATCACAGTTCACTTATCCCATTGAATGAATCATTTTCAAAAAAATATTTCTATTCCATATCAAGGGAATCAACTCAAAATGAATCATTAATCGGGTGTTCGGAAAAATCGCAATAAAAAGCTATTAGCACGAATATGACAATCTACGTCGTACTGACGATTTCCAGAATAACCATCCACTTATCTGAAAAGCGACGGTCGTTTTTTCGACTGCTGTCAGTGTTTCATACCAGTAACATGCAGTCTTTTTCATTTCTGAGAGTTGATTAATAGAAACGCACGCCCCGCTTTTACACTCAATCAATCTCGAAGCGATCTAAAACAAACGTTATACCTATGTAACCGGAAAAGTGGAGTGTCCACTCAGAATGGCGAATGATTCTACATGCCTGCGCGTTCTTGCAAAAAAGCTATACCCACAAAAAATCCTAACCAGTCATTATTTATTCAAAAACACCCCCTGAGTAAATGTTTCATCCAACGTCCTTTCACTGGTGGAGATTCGTTGAAAACAGGAAACGCATTCCTCGTTTTCATGCTCAATAACTTGAAGCGATTACATATCACACCTACATGAGGTTCTGTCTATAACATCGAAGACTTGCAGGTCCATACAGCCCGAATCAAACTCCATTTCGACAAACATTTCCAAAATTCCTACTAAAAAGAAGCGATTGATAAAACTTTAAGTTTTCTTTAGAATCATTTCTTCAAAAATACCTTTTCGACAAAATCAGATATATGCTATCTTTTTAAAAAGGTACATTTTATGCTAAAACTTTCCATCTAACATCACCTGATCTCCCCTTTACGATCACCTGCTAAACATGCACTCTTGTGACTACCAATTTTAAAATGCAGTCCATGTCATTACCATTTCCCATCTCTGCTCCTTCTCCATAGCCGAAAAATGACATTTCTCGCCATATCCCATTTTCAAACCAAAACCATTTCAATTTCATCTTGGCGTATTGCCCCTCAACGTGTTTGGCAGATGGACGAACGTCTTGACTTTCGAGCAATCTGCAGCTTCGGTTTCCTGATCAGTATGAAATGGACTCCAGCACCTATCTGGTGAAGGACCTTTCAAATAAATCTTGTAAGAGGTGACCCCTATGAGTGAATCCTATCTAGGTGAAATCCGCATGTTTGCAGGCAATTTCGCCCCGCAAGGCTGGGCGCTGTGCAATGGGCAGGTGATAAGCATCAGTGAAAATGAAGCTCTATTTGCCCTGCTTGGTACGACTTACGGAGGAGACGGACAAACAACATTCGCCCTGCCCGATCTACAGGGGAGAATTCCCGTTCATCCGAGTACTGCCTATACGCGTGGATCAAAGGGTGGCACGGAAACCGTTACCCTTGTGCAAAACCAATTGCCGATCCATACGCATATTCCCAATGTGAACTCCACCGTTTCCCAGGGGGATACACCCGTTAATAGCGTATGGGGAAAAACTAGTGCTCAACCGATTTACTCCACTAGCGGCACTACGACCCCTATGAACGCACAGCTGCTCTCGCCAGTTGGAGGCAACCAGCCTCACGACAACATGATGCCAACTACAACGATCTCTTTTATCATCTCTTTATACGGAGTCTTTCCTCCCCAACCTTAGTTTCTCAAATCCACCTTTTAAAGGAGGCTTTCTGTTATGTCCGAACCATTTGTGGGTGAAATCCGCCTTTTTGCCAACAATTACGCGCCAAGAGGCTGGATGTTTTGTGAGGGGCAAATCTTGCAGATTAACCAAAACCAAGCCCTCTATTCCCTGTTGGGAACGGTGTACGGCGGAAACGGCGTAACCACCTTTGCCCTTCCGGATTATCGCGGCCGAGTGCCGATTCACGTAAGTCAAACAATTCCGCTTGGAACGGCTCAAGGAGAAGCTGCTCATACCCTGACTATAAACGAAATACCACAGCATACTCATCAGGTGAGCGCTTCCTCCAATACCCCCTCTTCGCCATATCCAGCCAACAATGCCTGGGCTGCAACAGATAACACATACGATCCCGCAGCTACGATGGTCACAATGAATGCCAACGCGATTGGTACAGCAGGCGGCAGCCAACCTCATAACAACATGCAACCCTATTTGGTGTTGAATTATGCAATTGCTGTTCAAGGTATTTATCCAAGCCGAAATTAAAAGGAGGCATACATATGGCAGACGCTTATATCGGTGAAATCCGCATTTTTGCAGGCAACTTTGCGCCAAAAGGGTGGGCACTGTGCAACGGGCAATTGATGGCGATCACCCAAAACACAGCGCTTTTTTCCATCCTTGGTGTTCAGTATGGAGGAGACGGCAAAATAACCTTTGCTTTGCCAAATCTGATGGGCACCGCTCCCATGAATCAGGGGAGCGGACAAGGATTGACGCCTCGTACTATGGGGAGTCAGGTCGGGAGTTCCACTGTAACACTACTGACAACGGAAATTCCCGCTCACACGCATGTACCGCAAGCCATTGCGGCGGAAGCGACGACGAATGATCCAGCAGGGAACTATTGGGGGCAAGGTTCGGAGGGCGATGTCTTTAATCCTCCAACCAATCTGTACGACCCGACTCCCAACGTCCAGATGTCTCCGGTTGCGCTGAATGTAACCGGCGGGTCGCAACCTCACAACAACATGCAGCCATTTATCGCCCAAAATTTCATTATTTGTTTACAAGGGGAATTTCCGATCCGCAGCTAACGACAGATGTCCTCGGCAGCCCGGATGTCTCCTCACAAGTCTGAAAAAGCAAAAGCCTGCAAACAAGCTATTACTCGTGTTTGCAGGCTTTATTTTTTAAAGACTTATATCAAAATTGCGCGTCTTTACTTCCCCGCCTCGCCGATAAATTCCGCTTTTCCTTTCCCATGCCGGTAAATATACACACTTGAATATTTGTTGTCCCCTTTTTCATCAAAGGAAACGTTCACAAACAGGCCGCTAAAGTCCGTCGTGGCGCGTATCATGTTCATCACCTGCTCACGGGTTGGCTTCTTGTTGCCATTTTCCTTGATCGCTTTTTCGATCCCGTTTAGAACCACTTGCGCCGCGTCATAAGCGAACGGGGAGAATGCGCCTGGTTCTTTGCTAAAGGACGCTTTGTATCGCTCTACCCACTTTTTCCCCTCCTCCTTGGAGCGGCTGTCGCTGACTACGGTGGCGTAGACGATTCCTTCTGCTGCATCGCCAGCGATTTTATAAATATCGGCTGATTCCATGCCCTCCCCGCCCATGAATTTGCCGGAGTAGCCTTTTTCTTTTAATTGCTTGGCAATAATGCCTCCCTCCGGATAGTTGCCGCCCATGAAGACGAGGTCAGGGGTTTTCGAAATAATTTGGTTCACAACCGCGCTGTAATCCTTCTCCCCTCTGGTTACCCCTTCGACCCCGAGATTGTTTACTCCCAGCGCCTGAAACGCCTTGGCCACTTCGTCAGCAAGTCCTTGGCCGTAGGCGGTTTTGTCATGAACGATGAAGACGCTTGCCACGCCCAGTTGGTCCTTGGCGTATTTGGCTGCGGCAGGGGCAATCTGGTCGTTTCGCGCGACCAGACGATTGACTGTTTTTTTGCCTTCTTCCGTCAGCTGAACCCCTGTGTTTGCGGGTGAAACCATCGCCAGCTTTGCTTCTTCGTATTTGACCGAAGAGGGGATCGCAACACCGGTATTGTAGTGCCCGACGACCGCAAGTACATCCGGATCGGAGATGAGCATTTCTGCGTTGGAAACACCGATTTTGGGGTCTGCCTGGTCATCCTGGGGGAACAAGGAAATCTCAAAGCCGAGCTTTTTGAAATCCTCGGCCCGGTCTTTTACAGCCAATTGTGCACCGAGCTTGATCGCTTCGCCTTCAAGCGACTCAGGACCAGACAAGGGGCTTTGCGTCGCAATTTTGATCACATTGGAACTGCCTCCACCGCTCGTGCTGGTGCTGCAGCCTGCCACCACCGAGCCGATCAGAAAGGCTGAAAGCAAGAGACTCATTTTTCTTTTCATATGAATTTCCCCCTTACATCATCTTTGGCTATTTTGTTATTCTCAGTAACCAGGAAGGTTTTTTCACAACCGGCTTTCCTGTAATCGCTGCACGTACACAATCCGACAGGCTGCCGAATTGTACGGCACGATTCACGAGCCCCGGACCATAATGGGCAAATTTACCCGAGTTTGTCATAATTGTTCGCGCATGCTTGGGAACGACGGGAGCAATCATGCAAAGACATAGATCCGTCATGACTCGAATGCCAAACGCTTCAAGCTTGGACAATATTCCTGTGGTTTTCGCCTTGTCATAAACAAACGGGCTCGTGGTGATAAAAAAATCGACCGAAGGGTGGCAACGTTTCCCCTCTATGAGACCAGATAATTCAGATCATTCAGATAATGAAAGGTGCAGAAAACAGAAAAGAAAGTAGATTCTTTGCTCTCTATAATGACTTTGGATGAAAAAATCGGGCAGATGACACAGGTTGACATGGATGCCCTGGATAACCTGGATGACATTAAGACTCTTGCACTCGGTTCCATGTTAAGCGGCGGAAACTCTGAGCCCAAGGACATTTCACCCGAAGGCTGGGCCGCTGTTTATGACAAGTATCAGTCCTATGCACTGCAGAGCCGC
>JBLNEJ010000509.1:0-3560 GCA_050262535.1 Clostridia bacterium | reverse complement strand
CGCGGTGGGTGTCACCCCCTCGCGCCCCTGAAACCCTGCCCCCCCCCCCCACTCCACCCCCACAAAAAACCCCCAAAAAAACCGCGCCAGGGTCCCCCCTAGCGCTCCACAATCTGCGCTGTTACCAACGCTTTGCACACAAGCAAATCCTGATGATACACGGCAACCTCGACCTTCCCTGATCGACGGCTGATATCAAGCAGCTGCGGCTTTACCTCGATCCTGCTTTCCAACTGGACCGGCTTAAAAAAATAAACCATGATATTCTCCGGCATCATATCGCCGCGGCGATGCAGGCGCAGCAGATTGCACGCAGCCTCGACCATGACGGTGGTCATGACACCAGAAGCAACGGTCCCGAGATGATTGGTCATCTGCGGCGTCACATCGCCAAGGTAGGTCAGGCTGTCCGATCCTTTTTCTTCACGAAACCGGCTCATGATTTGCGTCGGGAAGGTTTCACCCATTTGCGGCTGCTTTTGCATGTATTGCAACGCTTTTAATACATCCTGCCGACTCAGGACACCGACGAGGCGACGATGATTATCGACGACAGGCAGAAGCTCGATTCCCTCCCACACCATCAAATGGGCAGTTGACGCAACGGAAACACGCGGGGACGTGGTGATCGGATTTTTCGTCATCACCTTTTCCATGGCAATCCAGTTATCATGGCCAATGATATCCTTGGACGTGACAATCCCGACCAATTTCATCTGGTCATCGACAACCGGAAAACGTGTATCGCTATACTTCTGTGTATACTCGTGCCAGACTTCGACCGTATCATAGGTATGCAAAATCGGAGTTTCTTCTAACGGCTTCAGGACATCCTCAACCATCACGATTTCTTTTTTGATCAGTTGGTCGTAAATCGCCCGGTTAATCAGCGATGCAACCGTAAAGGTGTCATAGCTGGAGGAAATAATCGGCAACGCCAGCTTGTCAGCCAGCTGCTTCACTTCATCGCTTGTATCGAATCCGCCCGTTATGAGAACAGCCGCTCCTTGCTGCAGCGACAGCTTGTGCGCTTGCGTCCGGTTCCCCACAATCAGCAGGTTGCCCGCATCGACGTAGCGCATCATCGCCTCAAGCTGCATCGCGCCGATGACGAACTTGTTCAACGTTTTGTGCAGCCCTTCACGCCCGCCGAGCACGTGACCATCCACAATGTTGACGACTTCCGCAAACGTCAGACGCTCAATATTTTCTTTCTGCTTCTTCTCTATGCGAACCGTCCCGACGCGTTCAATCGTGCTGACGTATCCTTGGGACTCCGCTTCCTTGATCGCCCGATAGGCAGTTCCTTCACTCACGTCCAAATCTTTGGCAATTTGCCGGACGGAGATTTTGGTACCAACGGGGAGGTTATCGATATATTGTAAAATTTGCTCATGTTTTGTAATCATTCGCAAAACACCTTCCCTTTGCCAAGCGTTGTACAGCCGAGACGAGAGTCCGCACCACAAGCTTCCTCGTTTGATGCGAATGCCTCCCACGACAACTATACCCGAAGCTGTAGCAAAAAAAAAGAGTGTAGCAACTGCTACACCTTTAAAAGTATATACATTAAGGGGGTTTTCATCGTGCTTTTATCTTACCCCCGAATTATTACAGGAATATTACAGGCGGATTACAATTTGTTTTCATTTTCGTTAGGCGATTGTATAGCCTTCTCCCGGCTTCAAAGCTGCACCGCCAATTCCCTTCTCCTTCAACTGCGCGATGAACGCATCGCCATCCTGGTTCAACAAGGGAAAGGTGTTGTAATGAATCGGGACGACTTCCTTCGCTTGTAAAAATTGCGCGGCGATGAGTGCATCCTCTGGCCCCATCGTGTAGTTGTCTCCAATCGGCAAAAACGCCATATCGATGTTGTTGAGCTCGCCAATCAGCTTCATATCGCCAAACAGCCCGGTGTCTCCGGCATGGTAGATCGTTTTTTCGCCAAGCGTCAGCAAAATACCTGCGGGAAATCCAAGGAATTGAAGCTGGTCTGAGCCCGGAAGCATTTCTCCGGCACCGTGGAACGCAAGCGTAAATTTGACCTTGCCGAACGGGAAGCGATACGCACCGCCAATCGACATTTCGTGCACCTTGCAGCCCTGTCCCGCCATGTAGATGGCAAGCTCATAGGTAGCAATAATTGTCGCATCGTTAGCCTTGGCAATCGCGATGGCATCCCCCACATGATCCCCATGGGCGTGTGTCAGGAGCACATAGTCGACCTTGATGTCCTCTGGTTTTGCCTTCGCCACAGGATTGCCGGACAAAAACGGATCGATAATAAGGCGATGCTCGTCATAAACGATTTCCACACAGCTGTGCCCATGAAACGTGCATTGAATCATCGTATTCCCTCCCGGATTATATCGTGACAGCCCCGCTGATCTCGGGCTAATGCCCTGCACGGAACAATTTCCAAACCACGGCTGCCACAAATGTTACCATAAAAAGTTGAGCAATCCCTGCACGAGCCCGATCATACCGCCAAGCACAAATCCGAGGATCGTGATCATCCGAAACTCGCTGCCGGAAATGCCGATGATCATTTCTTCCACACGTTGCAGCGGGAACCCTTCCACCTGACGTGCAACAATTTCCGCAATTGGCAGTTTATCAAATATCCGCTCGACATTCCGCCTGAGGCTGTCTGTCGCCCAAGCGGACAGACGCGGAACCCACTGCTCGCGGACAGGCTCACGCAAAGCGGCTGTCAGATCGCAAATCCGCTTGTCCAACAGCTTGGTACCTTCGGCGAGCAAGCGTTCAAACAGCCGCTCCCGCCAATGATTCACCTTCTCCTCGCCGATCCACTCCAGCACTTCTGCCAGCGGCTTGTCCAGCAGACGATCCGCTTCCTTTTGCATCAACGCTGCCAACCGCCGTGGCAGCTCTTCGCGTCGAAGCAATTCATCCAGATGCGGCATGATCATGCCAAGCAGCTTTTCCTCATTCAAAAACATGCCGACCAATCCGCCAAGCATGCCACCTCCGCCAGAGAAGAAGCCTCGCAACAGTCCAGAGATGCTCTCACGTCCCTCTTCGCTGTGCAAATATTCGGCCAGGCGCTGCACGATGGAGCGGCTGAGCTTCTCAATCCCGTCCTGAAGCTTGTCCGCTCCCGATTGGGGAAGAAACGCACGCAGCTGCTTGTCACGCGACTGCATCATCCAGCGATCGGTCAAGCTGCGCCATGCTTGCTGAAGCGGTGCTTTTACCGACTCACCCAGGCTTCCATCGAGAGCGACAAGCGTCGGTGCATTAGTCGCCAGCCATTCGCGCAGCGTCTGCTCGCGGCCAAGCTGTTCATCTGCGACTCCCGTCAGCCAGTTGCGCAGCGTACCTTCCAGATCGCTCTTTTCCAGAGCCCGGTGAATTCCTTCCGGCGTCAGCAGGTGCTCCTTGACCAATCTGCCCATTTGCACCCCAATTTCGTCTTTGCGCCGGGGAATCAGCCCGGGCGTAAACGGGACGCGCACCCCGCCTATTTTCCATTCTTTATAGGGGCGAAACAGCATGCGAATGGCCAGTTCATTCGTTACGCCACCAATCACAGA
>JBLNEJ010000508.1:0-11889 GCA_050262535.1 Clostridia bacterium | reverse complement strand
TTTATTTTCATGTTTGCTGGAGGGTCAACGGCTATCTTTGAGTTAATAGAACTGTTTAGATAACTCATTCGAAGACCCTTCTACCTACTTTGACAGAAAAGGTACAAATTATTGTGACTGCAATTTATTCTGTCATGGCTACAATTGGTACATTTCTTAAAGCTACCTTTCAATTTACACGTTGTGTTTATTGCTAAATGCACCTCGTCTCCAAACTTGTTATAAATTAGGTGAATGATTGAGAGGAAGACCACTCATGCAATTTCATCACTTTTCAACAGAAAGTAAGCAACGTTTTGCAATAGATGAACCCCACCGTACGAATGTAAAGTTCAGTGATTTCATAATTGGTGGACATTCTTTACATAAGCGACTTGAGAAATATGATTTAGTGCCCAGTCTAGGTGATGGACCTAGAGAGTACCAAGAGGAAATGATCAGTTATTTCTTACTTCAAAAGCCCCATCCACTACTGTGGTACCGAGCACCAATCCTGGTTTGTCCTGAATGTGCTGATTTGGAATGTGGGTTTATATCTGCAAAACTTAATAGAAAAGGCAATATCGTAATTTGGAGTGATTTCTACAAGGATAACTATCAATTCAAAATAAATATTGGACCATTTTACTTTAGATGGGACCAATACTGTGAAGTCATTAAGTCTACACTTACGGAATTATAAAGTGCAAAATCGTTGTCTCAAATTCGTCTCCTTTGACTTTCAATTGCTCCCACATTTCATACATGGCATCCATTAACTCTTCATAAAATGTTGGGGTAGTCTCGTTTCGTCTATACCATCCTGATGCGCTACCTGAAGCAATACCAATTGAATTGTTGATCATCATCAGTAATTCCTTCAGATACTTTTGAATAGCTACACCTACTCCGATCCCAATAGCTGCGTTACCTCTAAAATATCGAATACGTACATTTCTACATGTTGGTGTAATTTAACAGATGAATCCATAAGAGAGGGTTGACTATTAATGAACTTAATCTGCTCTCTAACAGCTTTAGTTATGTTAATAGTGTCACCTTTTGTCCTTCCACCGGGTTTACTATCTGGTTTATTACTAACAAGTAGTGAACCTTCAACAAATGTTTTTTATCCCGAAAAAGCAAAAATTGGTGATGTGTATGCTGGAATGGTCCTTACTTCCCTCGACTATAATCTTGAGTCCAATGATGTAACCGCACAGTTTCGTGGAGAAGTTACGATCACTGGTACCTATGAGCTAATTCCAGATGAAAATGAGTTTTTTTCTGGAATATCCTTCGAAGTTGATCCATCCTCTATAAATGATCTTCCCGTTCTAGCAACCGATGAACGTACTGTAAAATGGTTTATTTTCGAAAGTGAAGAATATAACAGTCTAATTAAACAATTTGGTAATCCCAAGCAAGGTATTAATGGGAAAGCAACAGTTATAATCAGTAATTACCGAATAAACCATCAACACAAAGAAATATCAGATACAGCTGAACTTGTTAAAATAATCAAACTGGGAAAGTAACACAGAATTTGCAAACGATCATTTCCACTGGTCCATGAAGCTTATTTTGAGGGAAGATTCTTGAGATCAATCGAATTACAGGAATATACACTCGCAGTCTGTTATCACTATGATAATGAGAGTTCTGTTACCTCCTACGACAATGAAACGGGTTACGCGAGCTTTTACCTGGGGTTTGACTTGAAAAACAATTTTCCGATTTGCACCACAGCAAGCAGTAGCAGTGACTCATTTTACTCAATTTAAAAGATGAAAAGCGCCGATCTAATAAACATCGACGCTTTTCTTACTCTTGCTGAATCAATTCCAATCGAACCAGCCAACTACATTGAATAACGAAAAATTTAAAGGCCTGAGTCCGGTGCAATACCGAATTCAGACCCTAGAGGCTCCCTAAAGAAATAACCTGTCTACTTTTTGGGATCACTCCACAACGAGAACGGTTCCTGTTCCTATATCATTATTTCTTGGCAAAAAGCTGTTTGTCAAAAAACAGCAGCACCGTAAACAAAGCGATCCCGACCAGCAGAACGGAACCAAGCACGATAAAGGTTACCATGCTCAACGTTCCCGGCATCTTGTAGTACAGCAGCATCGAAATCGGCATCAACCCACCGCCGATCATGCTGGTCCACGCCTGTAGCTTCGCCGTTTTTTTCATGGAAATCGTATTGGCGAACAGGTAGTAGAAAATGCCGTATGCAAACAAGGTCAACCAGCCGACAACCAAAATATGGGCGTGTGCCGGAACCATTGTGAAATCTTTTCGCCCCGCCAGATCAGACCCCATGAAACCCCCGATCAGTGAATACAAGGCGGCAATCCGAAGCAGCCATTTGCTATAGGTAGTCATGAGCGTTACTCCTTCCATTCGTCCTAGCGCTTACTTTATAGATGTAATATGAACGGAACTTGAACAAAAAATGTACAAATTGTGAATTAAAAACTCAGCACCAATCAACGGCCAGACCTTATCGTAGTATCAAGAGGGTCCGGCTATCAGTGCATGCTTGCGCTTAAGAAGACCGAGGCGGAAGCACCACAATGCGCCCGTCCTCCAACTCAATGCGAACCTTGTTTTCGTTTTCCGCAAGTCCGATGGCGGTAAGGTATTCACGCGGGATTTGCATGCGTCCGGCTTGATCTAGCACAGCCAGCTCTTCGTGATGTTCCTCCTGCTCCGAATCGTCCGCTTCTTCCACCTGCCTGCGGAGAATCTCGCTGGATGTTTTGCCGTCACGGATCGCAACGACCCGATTTACTTTACGGGCGAGTTGTACGTCATGGGTGACGATCACAACTGTCAGTCCAAGCGAGCGGTTCAACTCCTGGAAAATATCAAGGATAATCCCGGCTGTCTTCGTATCTACACTTCCGGTCGGTTCATCTGCGAGCAGCAGCTTCGGCCGATTGGCAAGAGCGATCGCGATTGCGACCCGCTGCTGCTCCCCTCCGGAAAGCTGGTGCAATTGATTGTTTTGTCGATGTCCAAGCCCAACCATCTCCAGCAGCTCTTTTGCCCATTCCCGCTTGCGGTTTCCGGCCAGCAGCATCGGCAGCTCTACATTTTGCCTGGCTGTCAGGTACGGAATCAGGTTCCGGGCATTGTTCTGCCAAACAAAGCCAACCGTCTTCAGCTTGTAAGCGACCAGCTCGGCAGTTGTCATGCGGAACAAGTCCTTGTCGTCGACGTACAGCCTGCCAGCGGACGGACGATCCAAACCGCCGAGCATGTTCAACAGCGTCGATTTGCCGCTCCCACTATTGCCAATGATGCCCATCAGTTCACCTGTTTCCACCGTCAAATCCAGCCCCTGCAGTGCGACGACCTCCAGATCGGCAATCTTGTAAATTTTGACAAGATTTTCACAGCGGATCATTGTCTAGTCCTCCCCCAGCTTCACGGCTTGATGAATTTGCAGGCGGGAAAGCAACACCGCCAAAATGGTCAGACCGATCAGCAGCGTGATCCCGATAAAACCATAAATGATCCATTCATCGCTCTGACGAGATACGATCCGGAACGGAGGGACCTGCTGCGCACCCACGTAGATCGAGAGGGCTGGCAAAAACAGCGCGTTGCATAATTTGCCGATCCCGATGCCCAATCCGAATGCAACGCCGAATGTGAGCAGCTGCTCCCAGGCGATCATCCATGTCAATTCGGAAAATTTCAGCCCCATCGCCCGGAATACGCCGTATTGCAGCTTTCTCGCCCCCATTGTAAGCACCCAATAGATGAGATAGCCACTGAATGTGATGATCATGGAGAGCAAAAAGCCTAGAGTCAACGAGCCGTTCATCCCCAAGTAAAAGGCAGAAGTTTTCGTCCGGATCAAGTCCTGATTCACGTTTTGCAAGCTCGTAACAGGGATCTGCTGCTGCTTGAGCGCCTCGTACAGCGTTTCTGTTGACGCTCCAGGGTGTAGCTTCAACCACACCTCGTACGGCTCCTTCCACATCTTGTCTTGAACTTGTTGCAAGTTGGCAACGATGAGAAAGCTCTGCTCATCCTGGCCGTAGCCTTCTGATGTTGGTTGCGGATTCCATGACGGCCAATAATCGACGATTCCATATACGATAAAATCAGCAGGACGCCCACCATTCCAATCAAGTGTGAACATGCTTCCAGGCTCTAACCCCGCTTTTTCAGCCAGCGTCCGGGAGATCAGCACTGAGCTTGGCTCTTTGGCCAGCAGATTGAGATAGTGATACCAATGATGGGGGAGCAGTCGTGGCTGAAACCATGCTGTCATTCCGAAGTCCTTCGGATCAATGGCCATCAGCTGAACGCCCTCCAGTTCCCGTTGACCAGTCTTCACCCTGGCAACCGATTTGAGAAAAACCCTTGTCGCATGTTCCACGCCTGGCAGCTTCTTGTACGGCTCAAAGGGAGGCTCCACGTATGTAATGAGCGCCTCTTTCTCTGGAACCGGTAACGTATTCTCCAGTCCCCCGCTCTTCGCCCCGCGAACCAGAAGCCGCACAGGCTGATCATCCTCCCATTCCACCTTCATCCGTATATCGGCACCACCACGGTACCGAATCTGCTCCTCCACATTTTCGTTTAGCGTTCTGGCCATGCTGGAGCTGTACAAGCCTACAGCAACTGTCACGACAATAAACATCATCAGAAACTGGTGCTGCCGTGACGAGCGGCCCACCTGAATCAGCGTCGTGTAGATGGCCGGCGACCAGAAGCGTCTGCCAATAGCAAAGATGGCCTTTAGCAGGAACGGATAAAGCCTGAGACTAAGCAGGCCCATCCCCAGCACGAACATCACCGGCACGAAAAACAGCAGCGCCTCCACATTCAAGGTGACTTGCTGCATGCCCTGCTCCTGCATCATCTTTACTGTTCTCTGGTAGGAATACCAGCCATAGCCTGAAACGAGCAGCAAAAGCACATCCAGATAGAGCCGGTGCCAAATGGCGCGACCCGTCATGCGAGCAACCGTCTGTTTATGGCTGATAATATTTTGCCTGGTCGCAAGCGAGACGGGAATGAGCAGAATGATGATACAGGCCACTACCGTATAGAGCGCATACCAAAAAATCTCAGCCGTTACCTGAACCGGCACCGCCGTTCGGTTGACAAACTCCAGAAACCCGTTGGAAACACCAAGAACACGGCTTAGAAATACCCCCAGATACGGTCCAACAGCAAACGCGATGCCCCCAAGAACCATGATCTCCAGAACATACACCATGAAAATTTGCCGACTGCTCCCCCCACGGCTGCCCAGCACCGCAATCTCTGTTCGCTGGCGGTCGATGATCAGTGAAACGACCATCACCAGGTACAGCGCAAGCATGAGAAATACCGGCACGTACAGCGACCACAAAATGGTCTCAAATTGGCCTCGCTTTTCATCGTATTTGCTCAGGATGACGCCAACCGGGAACCGAAAGGAAAACTCCGATTTTTCCAGACCAAGCGGGAATGCCTGTGCCTTCAACGCTCCTTCCAGTCCAAGAAACTTTTCCTTGTCGGCCACCATAATCCTGTAATAATCGAAGGCGGTGTACAGCTTCGCTGTCGAGAGGATCGGATGCTCGGCCAACAGCTTGTTCTTCATCTCGTTGTACGGAATAATAAAACTGTTACTGTACTGATCCGCACTTGTAAACCAGTACGGATCGGCTCCGCCATTCTCCGTGATGACCCCAACGACCTTTATCCGAATCTGTTTGTGATCCGGTGTTTCCATGCGGAATTCCGTATTGAGTACCATCTTGCGTTTCTTCATTGCGCCCTCCGTGACGAGCGCTTCATAGATGCCATCCTTGCCTGTCGGATTCGGAAGTCTGCCGTCAATCAAGGTGACATGCTGCTCGATTTCCGTAAATCCGTTGATCGTTGCACTCGAACCAGAAACGTTTTTATCATTTGTCGCCACGAGCGGGATCGACTGCAGCATTGTAACCTTCACAAGGGAAGGAATCTGCAGCGGAGCATACACAATTTGCTCGACAGCCGACGCAACATTGTTCACAATGGCCGGATTACTCGGCTTTGCCTTGTTAAAATGCAGCGTCAGCTCCAAACCGCCTGGATACTGGTTGGATCGTTTCTGGTAGTCTTCCAAGTCCTTGATGAGCACGCGCTGCAGCACGCCAGCGGTAAAAGCGGGAATGCTTGCAACCAGCGCAACTGCAATTACCATCCCCAGCAAGAGGCTACTTGCCAACCAGCGATTGGCTATCAGTTTGCGAAAAATCATGAACAGAATCGCCACAAGCCGTACCTCCTACTCCAAAATCACCAACTGTCCCTCTTGTAAACCTTTCACGATCTCCACTTCCGTTGCAGTCTTAATCCCTGTTTCCACATCGATTTCGCGTTTTGTTTTTCCTTCCAGCACAACAACATATTCGCGCTTGTCAAAAGCCCGGAGTGCCTGGATAGGAATAATCAATGCATTGGATTGCTGGGCAAGCACGATCTGAAACTGAACGGGGGTACCCAGCTTGATTGTGTCAGGGATTTTCTCAAGTGCAATCACCAGTGTGGTCGCATGGTTTTGGGCCTGGATTGTGTTCAGATTGCTCGGCAGACTGTTGGGGGTTTGCACGACTTTTCCGACCAGATTGGGATGATCCATCGCGATAAGATTCGCCTTCATCCCCACCTCTACTTCCTTCAAATGCTCTTCAGTGGGGGCCTGGTAGCGTATCATCATTTTTTTCGGGTCAGCGATGGCAAGCAATGCCTGGTTTGCCTCAATTCTGTCGCCGACAGATTCGTTGCTGACAAACACAACTTCTCCGTCCACCGGAGATACAAGCCGCGTCTCCTCCCATTTTTTCTGTAACGTGCTCAGCTTCAATTCTTTTTCCATCACATTCAACTTGGCCTTTTCAATCATGTACGCCTGTTTTTGTGTATCCTGCAGCTCCTTGACCCGAAGCCTGGCCTTTTCCAATTCGAGCGAAGCCAGCTTTGTCTCCGCTACCTTGGCAGTCATTTCAGCCTTTTGCAAATCAATTTTGGCTGCGTCGAGATCATAGGTACTCTGCAGCTGTTCCGCCTTCAATTCAAGCTGCGCCTCGCGCAACTCGTATTCTGCCGTCTGTATTTGCAGCTCGATCTCTCCGGCGTCAAGCTCTGCCAAAACCTGGCCACGTTTCACTTGATCACCGACCTTTACCTCAAACGATTTGAGCCGCTCGGTCGGCTCCTTGAACGACAGTTCAAATCGATCTGTTGTCGTAAAAGTGCTTGAACCACTTACACCTTTCGTGATTGTCCCTCGCTCGACCTTTGCCACTTCGTACTTGACGGGTGCTGGCTCAACGAGAGGCGGGGCAAGCACCTCCTCCTCCTTCGGAAAAAGCGAACAGGCGGAAAGCAGCACAGAGGCCGTAAGCATGACCAGTCTGGCACCAACCTTTCCACTATTCGCTGTCGCTTTGAACGGTTTTGTACGCTTGAAGATGTCCATCTTCCAATTCATAAACATCATCTGCCACCTCCATGATCGCAGGGTCATGCGTCGTCATCAAAATGGTCATCCCCTCCTGCTCGACCAACTGACGAAACATCGTTACAATTTTGATGCCAGTGCGTGTGTCTAGCTCTGCCGTGGGCTCATCTGCCAGAACCAGCGGCGGTCTGTGCGCAATCGCTCGAGCGATGGCACACCGTTGCTGCTCTCCACCCGACATTTCAAAGGGTCGGTGGGAAGCCCGCTTGTCCAGTCCAACCATCGCCAACGCTTCCGTTGCCCGGCTTTGCCACTCCTTGCGCGGTGCCCCTGCCAGACGCAGCCCGAACTCCACATTTTCCTGGGCGGACATGAGTGGAAACAATCCGAATGATTGGAAAATGAAGCCGATCTGTCGGCGTCGTAGGTCTGTCCGCTTCGATTCCGACAGCTTGACAAGCGAGACGGAGTCAAAAAAAATCTCACCCGCAGTCGGGTGATCCAGTCCCCCTAACATATTGAGCAGGGTCGTTTTCCCTGAACCTGATCTTCCCTTTAACACCAGCAAACGCCCCTTTGGAATTGAAAGGCTGACATTATGCAGCGCATGTACCGCTCCGCTGCCTCGGCCGAAGGTTCGCTTTACATTCTTTGCTTCCAGCAAAAATGACATGATACCTCCCTTTGTTTATACAGTTTGAAATAATAGGAATATTCCCCTTATTATAAAGTGATATCCCAGTAAATTGAACGTCTAAATAAAATAAATTTTTATGACAAAAATAAATTAAAATAAATACAATTCATGATTGGACAACGGAAAAATAACGTCTAAAAAATGGTTCGGTTATCAAACAGGAGAACGAATCTGATTGGAAGAACCATTCATGTACTGCCACACGAAACGGAAATGAATGCGAGGAAAGATTCGATGATACTCATGATCAACGGCGCATTTGGCGTCGGAAAAACGACAGTTGCTACCAAGCTCTTGGAATTGCTGCCCAACAGCATGCTTTACGATCCGGAAGAAATCGGCTACATGCTGCGAAACATCATTCCTGACGTTGTGAAGACTGCTGATGAGCGAACCGATAATTTTCAGGACCTGGCACTGTGGAAAATACTCGTCGTTCAGGTCGCCCAGCTTCTTCATCAACAGTATGGAAAAAACCTGGTCGTTCCGATGACCATTATCAATCCGACGTATTTCCACTATATTTATAGCGGTTTTCAAGCGATTGATCCGGAAACGCATCATTTTTGTCTGGTCGCACGAGAAGAAACGATTTACAACCGTCTGAAACAGCGCGGGGAAACGGAAGGAAATTGGTGCTTCCAGCAGACACGAGCTTGCCTGAAGGCTTATCAAGAGCAATGCTTCGGGCCTTTCATCATGACGGATGATGTCTCGGTTGACCAGGTTGCCGAGAGGATCATAGCCATGCTGGTACGAGGCTAAAAAAAATCCTCCCCAAAACAAAAACAGCCTTCCAGATGCAGATGGAGGCTGTTTTCGTTTGCCCGATTTCAAGTTTTCTTCCTGCCGATCCGGTTACAGCGCCAGCTGCATTTTCACGCTGACCTGCTCCATCCCGAGCGTTTTGTAAAAACGAATCGCCCCCTCGTTGAAGCTCCAGACGGTTAATTCCAAACTGCTCGCTCCATGTGCTTTCGCCCAGTCCTGCGCAGCGGCAAAGAGCGCATTGCCAATGCCTTTCCTTTGACACGATTCCCGCACGCCAAAATCGTGGATATAAGCAAAACGACGCGATACGAGAGATTCAAAAGGCGGAGCATTCTTGGCCTCAATCACCAGAAAGCCGACAATCTGCTCATCCAACTCCGCCACCAGCAGGTGCTCCGCCTCACTGGCAAGCAAGCTTGCAAAATATTCATATGGCATCACGGTTTCAACAGCGCTAAAAATATGCGGAAGCGCTTTGGCATGCTCATCCTGCCCCTCTTTCACGATGGCATTTACTTGTCCATAATCTTCTGCTCGCGCTGCCCGAATGTGGCATTCCATCTCATTCTCCCCCTTTTGCGCTGAACGCCAGCCGCACGCCGCATGGATCAATCGCCTCGAACCGCCTGTCGCTCGTCCCTTCCACCAGCTGAATCCGCGTTTTCTCCCCGGCTACAAAACGAATTCCTGTCTCAAGCCCGCCGAACAATTCATGCAGCTTCAGCGGGATTTCGTCGTGAGCCGTCTCCATCAGCACACGGGTCATCTCGCAATCGCCGTCACGATCGACCACATCCATCCGCCGTTGCAGCTCGATTTTGAAAGAATAAGGTGTATAGATGAAGGTACGGCGGTCTTTGATTTCCGTCTCCCAGCCCAGATGCCCTGCCCGCTCACAGATGGCCGCATGCTCTGTCTCATTTACCAGATATCCGAGATGATCGAACTGTGTCCCTTTTCCAAAGCCAAACGTTACGTTGATGCTGCCCAGAACCACTTCAATGATCCGAAACAGGATGCGCTGCTCGCGAAAATCATCCCACGCAAGCGGCGGATCAAAATGAGAAAACACACCGTTTGCCTTGCCAACTCGCTGTGTCAGTCGAAAGCCGCATGCTGTATAAAATCGCTCCATCTCCTCCACCTGATCGGTCCAGTGATGATAGTGAAACAGCTTCATCGTATCCCTCCACGTCGATATGGCGTTCCGTAAAAAAGCCTCCCACCTGCATTCGCTGCACGGGGAAGCTTTTCCTCTTATCTCTTTATCATTTACCGCCGAACTGCGCGAACCTGTCTGATCTTTTCCGCTGCTCTCGCCAGTACGACCTCAACCGAGCTGCTGTCATTCATAATATCGTACTCGTGAATGCTGATCCGTAGCACTGGACAAGCGGTAAACGAGTTAATCCACGTATCATAGCGCCCGAACAGATCCTTCCAATATTGAATGTCGGTCTGCTGCTCCATCGGCCGCCCGCGCTCCTTCACCCGATCGACGATTTCCTCGAAGCTGCCTTCCAGGTAGATCAACAAGTCAGGATGTGGAAAATAGGGCGTCATCACCATCGCCTCAAACAGCTGCGTGTACGTTGCGTAGTCGTCGTCGCTCATCCGCCCTTGCTCGTGCAACATCTTGGCAAAAATGCCGGTATCTTCATAGATCGAACGGTCCTGCACAAAGCCGCCGCCATATTCGAACATCCGCTTCTGCTCCTTGAAGCGCTCCGCCAAAAAATAGATTTGCAAATGAAAGCTCCAACGGGCAAAATCATCATAGAAGCGTTCCAGATACGGATTGCCGTCTACCTTTTCAACCGAGATGCGAAAGCCAAGCAAATCCGCAAGTGCGCGGGTAAACGTCGATTTTCCTACTCCCACTGTACCGCCGACCGTGATCACCGCATCGTGCGGGATGCCGTATTTTTCACGGATCAGACTTTTTTGAAACGTTGTCATAGCACTTGATTACCCCTTATCTGCAGAAGTTGTTCCCCGATCTTTGCCATCACAAGGGCAAGATCCTCCTGGCGATGCACGTAATCCAGTTCATCGCACTTGATTGTCAGTACCGGCACTTCTGGATGACGCTGCCGGAATTCACGGAAAAATTCATCATAATCAGCAATTAATTGCTCCATATACGCTCGCTTGATGCTGCGCTCAATGTCCCGGCCACGCATCGCAATCCGATTCATCACCGTGTCAATGCTAGCGGACAAATAGACGACGAGATGGGACTGCGGCATATCCTGGGTCAGAATGTCATAAATTTGCAAAAACTTGGGCAAATTGCGTTGATCCAACGTCCGTTTTGCAAAAATCGTATTCTTGAAAATATTGTAATCCGACACAACCGGAACGCCTTGATGCAGGTACTGTTCATGAATATCCTGGAGCTGCTTGTACCGGTTGCACAAAAAAAACATCTCCAGCTGGAAGCTCCACTCGTCAATATTTTCATAAAACTTGCCAAGAAACGGATTTTCGTAGACAATCTCCTCTAGCAGCTGAAACCCGAATTGCTGGCTAATCGCTTGAGACAAGGATGTTTTGCCGACCCCGATCGGCCCTTCGACGGTGATGAATACGGAATCCATGATGACCTTCGTTCCCCCTCTATCCTGAACAAAACACAGAAATATATTGTACCATGCAAAAATATTTTTGTCGAAACTGACTTAATTCTTAAAGTCCGATGTGTTATGATGGAATAAGAATAACTTCTTTCAAAAGGCCTTTCGATGACAAATCACGAAAATCCCATCTCGATATACAGAATAAAGGAGTGGTTGGACGTGCGTATCGTTTCAAACATGGGGGAATTGATCGGGCAGACGCCAGTCGTTCGGTTGCGTCGCCTCGTTACGGAGAATATGGCTGAGGTCTATGTAAAATTGGAAAAGTTCAATCCGAGCGGCAGTGTAAAGGACCGCGCAGCCTATGAAATGATTCGTCAAGCTGAGGTGCTTGGGGA
>JBLNEJ010000507.1:0-4041 GCA_050262535.1 Clostridia bacterium | reverse complement strand
GATTCGTTCGTTCTCTTGCTGGGTGACAATTTATTGATGGATTCGCTTGACAAGCTTCACGAGACATTCGTGAATACCCAAGCAGATTGTGCGGTGCTCTTGCGTCAGGTAGACAGGCCGCAAGATTTCGGCATTGCGGAACTGAAGGACGGGAGCATTGTTTCCATCACGGAAAAGCCAAAGCAGCCAAAGAGCAATTTGGCCGTGATCGGCGCCTATATGTTCACCCCGGAGATTTTCCATGTCATTGAAACATTGCAGCCCTCTGCAAGAGGCGAGTACGAGATCACCGACGCCATCTCCGCACTTTTGAAGCGTAATCGTCGAGTGTCCTATTCCATTACGCAAGGCGAGTATACTGACGTCGGCACGATTGAAAGATGGCTGGCTGCAAACCGTTGGGTGCTTCAACAAAGACTTGGCAACGAAATCAGCGTGGGAGAAAGCAGTATTGTGGAGAATTGTGAATTGATCGGACCGGTCGTAATCGGTGAAGGGTGCGTCATCCGCAATTGTACAATCGGCCCGTATGTGTCCATTCAGGACGGCGCGGAGCTGACCAATTGCTATGAAATTCGCGACAGTATACTGTTGGAAAAGACGACGATGCTGGATATCGATTGGGAGGTACAGCGAAGCGTATTCGGGCGTTCCTCGCAAATGGTGGGCAAACCACAGGACAACAATGGTGTGTTTATCGTAAGCGACCGCTCTTATCTATTATTTCCCCAGACGAAAAAGAGGTCGGATTCATGAATCCGATGTTTACAGTGGTCATCCCAACATATAATCGCGCCAAATTGATCGAGAAGGCAATTAAAAGCGTGATCCGGCAAACGTATCGCGGGTGGAAGCTGCTGATCGTTGATGATGCTTCGACTGACAAGACACAAAAAATTGTCACCCCTTATTTGATGTCACCCAATATCACCTATTTTTGCATGGAAAAAAACGGGGGAATCTCCCGCGTCATGAACACGGCCCTGGCAATGGTGGACACACCTTATCTGGTACAACTGGATTCGGACGATTGGCTGCCCCGCAGGGCCTTGTCTGTTCTTGCCAAGCGCATCTATAAGGATAGTGGCAAAACCGCGTTGTTTTACGGTAACCTCAGAGTCTGGCGAATCGGCAAGCGAAAGAAGCGTACCGGTTCGAAACCGTACTTTCATGTCCAGCACAAAAGCTTTCGTACCAAGTACAGTTTTTTAAAGTATAACCGTTGGATGGTTGCCCCCCGATGCTACCGGGTGGATGCCCTTCGCTCCGTTGGCGGATGGGATACGTCAGATAAATACCACGGCCGAATTATGGAAGACAGGCGCATGATCCTGCGATTGATCGAGAAATACCCGATCAAATGGATTAACCGAACATTATATAATCGTACCAAGCATAGCGGGCAGTTGACAGACCGAAAAACGGTCCGCAAACGCAATCACCTTCGCCGCCGAACGTTCGATTACTATCTGAAGCGATGGGGGAACAAATACAAAGCGAAATACCGGTATGAGAACGGTTTTCTGGTGATCAATAAATTGGTGAAGCGCAGGAGGGTAGAAAACAAATGAAAACGGCGCTGGTGACCGGATGTGCAGGTTTTATCGGTTCCCATTTGACACGGAAATTGCTCGAATCGGGGTATCACGTGGTGGGAATCGACTCATTTGTGACCAACTATGAGGTTGAAATCAAGCAGCGTACGATCAGGTCATTTTTGACTCATCCCCACTTCACGTTTTTCGCCATGTCGCTTCAGCAGATGGATTGGCAGGCTGTCTTGCCCGGAGTCGACGAAATTTATCACCAAGCTGCGCTGCCTGGGGTGAGAAACAGCTGGGGGAGCACGTTTGCTACCTACGTGGATCACAACATTACGGCGACCCAGATGCTGCTAGAAGGCTGTCTGTCCAGCGGGACCCACGCCAAAATCGTCATTGCCTCATCCTCCTCCGTCTACGGAACGATGCAAGAGGGACTCACGAATGAAACAGCGGCAATTCGTCCCGTTTCCCCGTATGGCGTGACGAAAGCAGCCATGGAGCAGATTTGCAACGTCTATGTACAAGCACATGGGCTGCCAGTGGTCATGCTTCGCTATTTTACCGTGTACGGTCCTGGTCAGCGACCTGATATGGCTTTCCATCGCTTCATCTCGCACATGCTGCGTGGGAAGCCGATCCTGTTATATGGGGATGGAAAACAATCGCGCGACTTTACGTATGTTAGTGACATTGTTGAAGCGAACCTGTTAGCCGCGCAGCATGGGAGTCCAGGAGACATTTTCAATATTGGAGGAGATCGGGAAGTCGAATTGCTTGAGGTTGTACGACTGATTGGTGAGTTGATGAATACGTCACCGCAGCTGACGCATCTTCCTCCGCAACCCGGTGATTCCAGGCGGACGTGTGCGGATATCCGTTTGGCACGCCACAAACTGGGCTATCAACCGGCTGTATCCTTGCGAGCCGGCCTTGCTGAACAGATTCGGTCCCTGCAAGTACAATAGGAAATGGCATGAGCGAGGGGAGAACTACATGGATCGAGTCCTTGTCTATCGACGAAAATATTTGCAGCGCAGCGAGACGTTCATCTATGAACAACTGCTTGGACACTACCGCGTATCTGTTGCTGTCTTGACCCGCTCCAAGCCCGTCAATCTGAAACAATTCCCGTTTTCACCGATTTACGTCAAAAAAAACTGGAGCAATCTGCGGTCATGGCTCAAACGGAAAAACATCAACCTTCTTCACGCCCGCTTCGGAACGGGAGGCGTTGAACTGTTGAAGGTGGCACGTAAAGCGAAGGTGCCGCTGCTCACATCTTTTCACGGGTTCGATGCGACCAAGCAGGTGAAAGCAAGCGTTTCCTATCGCCGCTCGCTGCGTCGCCTGTTTCGTCACGGAAAAGCGTTCACCGTCGTCAGCAAGCATATGAAACGTCGGTTGGTGAAGCTGGGCTGTCCAGAAAGAAAGATCACCTTGATCCGCTCAGGCATTGACTTGCACAAGTTTCCCTTGCTCCCGCCACGCCATGCTGCGAACGGATACTATCGCTTTTTATCCGTAGGCAGGCTGACCGAGAAAAAAGGGATGGATACGTTGATCAGGGCGTTTGTGTATGTACGCAAAAAGTTTCCCCGCGCCCGCCTGTTCATCGTTGGGGAAGGGAAGGAAAAAGCAAAGCTGAAACGAATCATCCGCCAGAAGAAGCTGCGGGATTGTGTGACACTGGTAGGGGCATTGCCACACGCACAAGTGCAAAAGGAGCTGGAGCGCTGCCACCTGTTCGTCATCGCCTGTAAAACAGCAAGAAATGGCGATCAGGAGGGGATTCCGAATGTCCTGATGGAGGCGATGGCGAGCGGCCGTCCGGTTGTTTCCACTCGCCATGCCGGCATTCCGGAATTGGTGAAGCATCACAAAACGGGATATCTTGTACCGGAGCGTGCTCCGGCTAAACTTGGACGGATGATAAACCGTGCCTTGAGCGAACAGGAAAAATGGCCGACGATCATTGCCGAAGCGAGGCGTAAGGTTGTTGAGCAGCATGATAGCAGCAAGCAGCGAAGAAAGCTGGAAGATTTATACGTACGTCTCATAGAATAGGAAGAGGCCGGGGAGGGATGTACATGAAGATTGCCGTAATTGGCACAGGGTATGTAGGAGTAACCACTGCTGTTTCATTTGCTATGCTTGGACATAAGGCGACGGGAATCGACATTGATCAGGACAAAATTGCCCGGCTCAAGCAAGGTATAGCAGGCATGTACGAACCGGGACTATCCGAACAGCTGACCCGTTTGCTGGCAAGCGGAGGCTTGGTATTTACAACCTCTTTGCTGGATGGGATTGGGGAGGCGGAAGCCATTTTTGTCTGTGTAGGCACACCTGCTCAGGCAGACGGCTCCGCCGATTTGCGTTATGTCCACCAAGCGGTTGCCGATGTGAGGAAGGCGATCGCCGAGCTTGAGCGAAGGGATCTGAAACAGGGTAATCAACCTGTCATGGAACGGCTGATTGTGATAAAGAGCACGGTGCC
>JBLNEJ010000506.1:0-4102 GCA_050262535.1 Clostridia bacterium | reverse complement strand
GCGGTTCCGTAACCCGTATCGTCCAGCACCTTGATCGGCAGGATGCGGATGTTTTCTTTTCCGGCAATCCCGGCTACACCGGTCCCGTTATCGGTAACGGCTGCAATCGTTCCCGCCACGTGCGTCCCATGGCCGTAATCGTCCTGCGCGTTCGTGTTGTTGGCAATCGTATTGTAGCCGTATGGCAAGACCTTGCCTGCCAAATCAGGATGATTGGCATCAACGCCTGTATCGACAACTGCTACGACGACCTCCGCTTTTTTCTCCCCGCTCCATCCCCGCAGCAGCTCCCATGCTTCAGGCGCACCAACGGCTTCCAAGCCCCACAGCTGGTCATAAAGGGGGTCATCTACTGGTGCCGATTGCTGCTCGGAGCTGTGGTACACATAGTTCGGCTCGACGTATTCTACATCAGGGTCGGCAGCAAGGTTACGCGTCGCCAGTTCCAGCTTAGCTCGATCCGTCTTGACCAAAACGGTCCGGGAATCGACGCCCTGCGTTTGGTAGGCAGAGCTTTGAGCCAATGACTTCAGCTTATTGCCATGAGGTTTTTTGTAGCGAACGATCAGTTCACCCTCTGCCACCATTGGCTGCTTGTGCACAGTTTTGCTTGAAGCTGCTGCAAATCCCGGGAACAGAGCGGTGGCCAGCAAAGGAATGGCCAGCGCGCAGGTAATCATCTGTTTCAATCGTTTCTTCATTTCGGCACATCCTACTATCCAGAATAATGACTCATTCTGGTATGGTACCCAATTTGGAACAATTTGTCTATTGGTTGCTTGGAATCATACATTCGGCCGTCGTTTAGTCGCCATAAACTTCTCCGGTTCCTCCAGCGAGCCAAAACCGTACTTTGCGTACAAGCCATGTGCGTCCCGGGTAGCCAGCATGAAGCGACGAACACGCGTCATCCCCGGATATTCGCTGATCACTTCCATCAGCCATTTGCCCAACCCTTTTCCGCTCTCGGATGGCACAATAAACACATCGCACAAGTAGGCAAAGGTTGCTCGGTCACTGATGACGCGGGCGAAACCGACCTGCTGGCAGCCCGGAGCTCCCGGCTCCCCTTTATACACACCGAAGCAATAGGCGGAGTGGATGATCGAAGTGCGCACGACTTCAAGCGGCACGCCTTTTGCCCAGTATGATTCGTGATGCAAATAATTGTAAATGACCTCTTCCTGCAAAAACTGCTTGTCGATCGAAATCGTATAGCCATTCTGTTTCCAGTTTGTTGCTGTTTCCATTTCCATGTACGATCTCCCCTTCCTGTTTTTTCGCCATTGTAGCAAGGGGAAAATGACATTCCCACAACCAATTGGTGACTAAATTAGCCAGCCAATTTACAATAGTAAAAAAGCACGTGATGAACGGAGTGATCGCATGGAGTGGAGAATTGACGAAACAAGCCAGGAACCGTTGTTTCGGCAGATTGCCCGCCATTATGAGGAGGGGATTTTTAACGGAACGTATCCACCCGGGACACCGTTGCCGACCGAACGACTGTTGGCGTTGCAGTTGCAAGTAAACCGCAGCACAATCAGTGAAGCGTACGCAGAGCTGCGTGCGTCCGGCCTGATTCAATCGCGGCAAGGCAGCGGCACGCGTGTAAACGAGCATCTGTGGGGTGTCGCGCAGCGGCAGCCCAACTGGTTTCAGTACACGAACAGCGGGACATTTATCCCGACACGACCGCTCGTTCGCCGAATCCGCGAAGCAGCTTCACGCCCCGGCATCATCTCGTTTTATAACGGCGAGCTGCATCGCGACTGCTTTCCTCATCAACAGCTGGAGGAGACGGTCCACAAGCTTTCCCTGACAAAGATGCTCGGCTACCTGCCTCTCGAAGGAGACCCCGGGCTGCGCGAAACGCTCTGTGACTACCTGCGGGAGGAATACAAAATCGATACTGAACCGTCGCAGGTGTTGATCACTTCCGGCGCCCAGCAAGCGCTTCATCTTATTACCCAATGCCTGCTCAAGCCTGGCGATGCGATTGCGCTGGAGGGTCCCTCCTACATGTACTCGCTCGGTGTTTTCCCTTCGGCCGGACTTCGTCTGTTTCACCTGCCTGTGGATCAGGACGGGCTTATTCCCGAAGATGTGGAGCAGCTTTACCGTAAGCACAAAATCAGGCTGGTCATTACGAATCCAACCTACCAGAATCCAACCGGAACGGTTCTGTCAATGAAGCGGCGCAAACAGCTGCTGGCCATCTGCGAAGAGTTCCGCCTGCCGATCATTGAGGATGAAGCTTATGGGGCACTGACGCTGAACGGCTCTTTGCAACCGCCTCCCCCCTTGTTTACGCTGAATCAGGGAAACGGACTGGTGATTCATATCGGAAGCTTTTCCAAAACCGTTTCGCCCGGGCTGCGAATCGGCTGGGTCGTCGCTCCGCCCTCTGTGATTCAGCGGATGGCCGAGACGAAAAAGGAGATCGACCACGGAACGAGCACGCTCTCCCAGCAGGTGATTCACTCTTTCCTGCAAGACGCCGACCGGCGCAGCCATATGAAAACATTGACTGACACGCTGACGCGAAGGCGGGATACCGCTCTTGCCGCCCTACGCAATCACGTCGCTGATGCGGCAACCTGGAACGAGCCGATGGGGGGCTATTCCATCTGGTGCCGTTTACGTCAGCCGCTGTCTGAAACCGCGCTTGTGGAAAAGGCTATTGCCAACGGCGTGTTGTTTATGCCCGGAGGGTCTTACGGGGCGGAGCCTGGTTTTTTCCGTCTCTCCTATGCAAGTCCCGCTGAGGAGGAGATTGAAGAAGGGATCAGGCGGTTGGGCGAGGTGCTGCAGGAAATGAAGAAATGAGCGAGCAAGCGAGCACTTGGTGGAAATGATTGTAATCAACTCTCCCGAATGGGGAATAATGTAAACTTACAGCCCCTGTTCATGCTACATTCCATTTGGGAGGACGGTCTTTCCATGATGTATGTTCTGCTTGTCTGTTTACTGGTGATCGTTGTTCTGCCGCCTGTGGTTTTCTTGAGCTACATGTACATCCTGTCGAAGGGCCCCAAGCACTCGATTATCCGAGCACATCCGTTTCTCGGCTGGGTTCGTTATTTTCTCGAAAAAATTGGGCCGGAGTTGCGCCAGTATTGGTTCGACAGCGATACGGAAGGGAAGCCGTTTTCGCGGGATGATTTTATCGGGGTGGTGTATGCCTCTAAATACCGGACGGATATCATCGCATTTGGAGGCAAACGTGACTATGAGAAGCCTGGCTATTATTTGTCCAATTCGATGTTTCCCAAATTAACGAGCGAGCTCAAGGTTGACAACGATGTTCTAGTCCCTGGAAAAAAGTACGAGATCATACGGGAGGGCCTCCTTTCGCGACAGGAAAAAATGATCGAGCAAACGATCAAGCGGTGGCTGTTGCACGATGACGATATCATCGTCGTCGGGGAAAACCGTAGACACCCCTGGCGGCTCAAAGGCATGTTCGGTGCTTCCGCAACCTCGTACGGAGCTGTCGGCGAGCACTATATCCAGGCGACGGGCAGCGGAGCCTATATGGCCGGCGGTTCCTGGATCAATACGGGAGAAGGAGGCGTTGCCGATGTGCATCTCGCTTCGGGGGTTGATGTCGTCGCACAGATCGGACCGGGGATGTTTGGGTATCGCGATGATACCGGCCATTTTTCCATTGAGGAGTATAAACAAAAAGCAAGCGCCCCCTCGATCAAGGCGTTTGAGCTGAAATTCGCACAGGGGGCCAAAATACGCGGCGGGCATCTGGAGGGCAGAAAAGTCAACGAAAAAATCGCTGCCGCTCGCAAGGTGCCGGTGGGCAAGACGGTCAATTCGCCGAATCGCTTCGAATTTTTGACGAGCCCGGAAGAAACGCTTCGCTTTGTGCAAGCCTTGCAGGAGGCGGGCGGCAAGCCGGTCGGCATCAAAATTGTCGTGGGTGATCCCCAGCGACTCGACCCGTTTTTCCAGGCGATGGTCGATCTGGACATCTACCCTGATTTTATTACGGTGGACGGGTCGGAAGGAGGGTCCGGCGCTACATTCAAGGCGATGGCGGACGGCATGGGCTTGCCTCTTTATCCTGCGCTGCTGATTCTTGATGATA
>JBLNEJ010000505.1:0-13082 GCA_050262535.1 Clostridia bacterium | reverse complement strand
GTATGATCAGCATTTTCTGTAACTGATAAGTTTTTCGGATAATGTCCGCTTTGTTTTACTTGATTAGGAATGGTCGTGAGCCATTCATTAAATCCTTCTAGTGTATTAATTTTAGAAGTCGTGCTTAAATCTAACTCAAATTGAACAGCTAATAGTTCTTGGAATTTATCGCTGTTCACAGATGCTGTTTCCATTAAATATAACCAATAATGCATAAATGATTTTGCTCGATTATCAGCATAGGCAGATTGAAATTGTGGATTTTCTACCGTACCTGTAGGTTCTAAATGAACTTTTGTAAAAAGAGGCAAGTCATTTTCTCTAAGTCTCAATATTGTTGAATAATGAATTTTATAGCTGTATCTACTATTATCCGGACGTATATTTTGATATAGAATATCCGCTTCTAACGAAAGCTCCTCTTCGCTTAACTGTTTGATTGATGTGTTTTCAACATGATGCGCATTTTGCCATCCTTCAAACATTTTTAATCGATCTTCAATCCCTAATTTCCCTTTCGAGGTTCCTGCTTGCGATGAAATTTCTACGTCATCCGCCAAAATGTCTAACTGATTATCAATACGTGCTTTGTTAAGAGGGACTTCATATACTTGATACCAACGATAGTATTGGGTTAATGCTAAATGATTATTTTGAATGATTTTAAATTTGTCCATGTTTTTAAGCTTCCTTTCTTGTTCACGTCACATATGGATAAATCGGATTTCTTAATTGGAATTCATACGTTTCACCATTCACAATGCCAATAACCTTGTCACTATCATAAAGTTCTAACATAAATCCAGCCATTTCTTTCGCAGTATGATATTTAGGAATTACACCTTCATATTGGACTTTATCTAAATCCAGAGCACGTTTAGCAAATTCCGTTTCAGTTGCAGCAGGAGCTAAAACTTTGGCTTTCAAGGCAGATCCATTTCCTTCCAATTCTTGTGCTAGACCTTCCGTAAAGGCACTTACATAAAACTTTGACGCGCATTTTGTTCCCCCACAGAAGCAAAGTTTCCAAAACCGGCATTGTTGATCCGATTCCAAATCTGATAATTCCAAATACTTTCATAAAATTCATAAACGCTGTGACAGATAAATCAACAGTTCGAATGACAACATCCAGATCTGCGTTAATTTCTGTCACTTTTGATTCGGCGGGCAATTTCAGTGTTATTCCAAGGGATCTTGCTTACCCACACCAAATAAAAGTTCCAGTCCATCCATATACGCTTGTTCCAGTGTATGCACACCAAGCATCTGAATATAGACTTGAAACGGAATGCCGAAGAACAGAGCCAACAGGTGTTGGTTATACGTAGATAGCTTGGCCGGCTCAAATAGGCTCTCGATTTGGACTAGATAAGAATGGAAAATTTCCCCGATAGACAACACCTCAATATGTATGCCTTCTTCGGCGTTCTGCGAAATAACATACCGCTCATACTCGCTGAGTTCCTTAACAACGGGTGGTTCTTTAAGCTTAGAGTAATAATGAATAATAGCTACCAGGATTTTCTCGGCGTTCGGCATGTTTGTCGCAGATCTAAAAACATGCCGAATCCCTTCGATCCCATGATAAGCTCCACTATGAATTTCAATACTTCTCTGGTAGCACCATCTCATGACAAAGTAGTCAAGAACGGCTTCCTTCGAGTTGAAATACCTGAAGAATGTAACTTTTGAGATGCTCACTTGGTAGCAAATATCCTCTACACGAATTTCATCAAATGTGCTGGATTCAAGTGAATGTAAGAATGCTTCAAGAATGGTAGTCATGGTTTGATATTTTTTCCGTTCGCGTAACGGAAGGATCCGATCCATTAACATCACCTTTTGAGAAGGACTTATTTTTGCCTGTGCGGGCGCTTCTTCTTGATTGTACTAATTTGTAGAGATACAGCAAGAATAAAACAGATACGATTGCGAAATTAAACAAGGATACCATACTTTTCACTATGGTAAATGTACTGGATAGCGCAGCAAGCGACTCCTGAACATTCGGAAAGGTGACTAACATCGCAACGATTGTCCCATTCTCCAGGTAGTCAAACACAGCCGCAACGATCGGAACAATTATCAAGCTCCCCCATCGGCGATCCAGCCTTCTCACGAATAGCGAAATAAACAGCACCCATGTCAGAGCCATGACTCCAGGATAAATTAGATCTAACGGAAGTTGTCTGGTTAAATAATAGGACCGCCCCGTCTCCCCAAGAGTTTCCAACAGCACCTGGGCATATTCTGATGAATACCCAGTAGCTTTCATATCGAAAATATCCATACCCTTGCTATATTGCTCAACCCCCGGAATCGTAACGAAAAGCATAAGCAAATACACCGAGTGCGCTATAACGAAGCCTACCAAAGCATTCGTCCACGATGCAAACTTGATCCATTTCAGTACATTCGATCCGAAACGCATAAATACTCCTCCAAGCAACTGATTTTGTTACTCTTATAACAAATATAACACGAGTAACATTTTTGATCAAACCGTATTTATCCAGCAAATGTAGACATTAAAGAGACTGTTGAAGGTTTTTCAACAGCCTGAGAGCTTCCTTTGAGGATGGCCTAAAAACTTGCCGTTACAGACAGCGCGGTGAACCGAACCACAAGTAACAAAAAATCTTAAAGAATATGGCATATTTTTTGTTAAGAAAATCGATATAACAAGCGTTTCCATAACGGAATCGGAAGGTGAAAGGGATGAAATTATAAGAAGGACGATCACTGTGAGTCAATCTCAATGATCGTCCTTGCATAAAGGAGCTTACCTATTCATTTTTCGCAGTTTTCTTACCAGCTTAATGACCTCGAACCATAAAACGGAGACCATGGCAATGCCAACAGTCGTAAACAGTTGACTCATTGAAAGAGGGGCAAGCTTCAAAAAGCTAGAAAGCGGTGTATAAAGAATGACAAACAACATGACAATGGCACCTATACTAGCAAACCACATGATCTTGTCTTTGATCAGGCGTTTAACCGAATGAAGCATAAATTCATGTTCGGAACTATTAACCAGAACCAGAAATAGATTGGCGAGAATAATAATAGCGAGTCCCATAGAGCGAGCTAACTCTGCATCGTTTGTTTGACGTAACATGATGAAATATGTACCGAATGATGCAAGAAATATAGCCATTCCTTGTATGATACTTTTGTAGAGCATTGTGGCAGAGAATAGCTTTTCTTTCGCTTTACGAGGCGCTCTTTCCATAATATCTTCGTCTGCTGGCTGACGCTCAAAGACGATAGAGCAAGTGGGGTCAATGACTAGCTCGAGCAATACGATATGCAGCGGTAGTAAAAATAGGCTGACCGGAGCGATACCAAGTATGGGTGCAAGTAGAGAACCCAACGCAATTGGGATATGTATGGTAAATACATAACCGACGGATTTACGTATGTTGCTGTAAATGCGGCGACCATCTTGGACCGTATCTACAATCGTAGAGAAGTTATCATCCATCAAAATTAAATCCGCAGCTTCTCTGGAAACCTCACTGCCTTGTTTACCCATTGCGATTCCAATATCGGCATATTTAAGGGCAGGCGCATCATTAACACCATCACCTGTCATGGCGACGACTTCGCCGTTATCTTTAAAAGCTTTTACGATACGCATTTTATGCTCCGGGATGACACGGGAAAAGATATGAACTGATTTCACGGCTTGGCGAAGTTGCTGATCATCCATTTCATTCAACATATCTCCGGTAATGATATGATCATGATTGGGTATTCCGATTTTTTTTGCGATGCTTGAAGCGGTGATTCCATTATCGCCAGTAATCATGACGACACGGATACCAGCCTTGTTACAAGTGGCAATATCTTTTGCAACAGATGGACGAGGAGGATCAGCAAGTCCAATGAGACCTAGCAACGTTAAGCGACAATCGGTAATTTGTTTAGGAATATCAGCGACCGCATGGGGTTTCAGGGTACCAACAGCGATGACACGCAGTCCTTCTTTGGACATTTCCGTCATTTTTTGTTGCGCATTATTTCGTTCTTGGTCTGAAAGAACACAAAGGTTCAGGATACTTTCAGGTGATCCTTTCGCAGCAATGACAATTTCACCGTTTCTACGCCACACATGGCCCATCATTTTCAATTCGTTGGTAAAGGCATATTCCGTAATAAGCTCGCCGTTAAAAAGTTGCTCTTTCTTTAAGCCAAGCTTTTCACAGTGTGAAAGCATGGCTTTTTCCATGGGATCATACGTATCTGTTTCACAACCAAGTCCCATGACTTCGGCTAATTCAAGTTCATTGTTGTTTACAGCCCAAGTTGACGTAACCGTCATTTGATTCATTGTGAGGGTTCCTGTTTTATCCACACACAAGACGGACACTGCCCCTAATGTTTCAACTGAAGGCAGTTTTTTGATAAGAGAGTTTTTCTTGGCAAGCCGCCATGCTCCCATAGAGAGGAAGACCGTAAGTATGACAGGAAACTCTTCAGGGATCATAGCCATGGAAAGGGTAATGCCTGCCAGGATACTTTCAATCAATCGTTCCTCGAATGTATGATCGGGTAGATTAAACCATGTGATGATACCAACAAGAACAAACAAGACAGCAGCAATATACGCACAGGTTTTTACAAGAATTCGAGTCTGTTTTTGAAGGGGTGTCTGCTGCTCAGGCGCTTCTACGAGATGACTGCCTATCTTCCCATATTCAGTAGCCGTTCCGATTTTATCAACCCGTACGGTAGCTGTCCCTTGTGTGACAAGGGTACCTGCATAACAATAATCTTTTCTCCAATACTCATCATTTGGTAACGTATTGTCACTGGAAACCTTCCAGACGCCTTCAGCCTCGCCTGTCAAAGAAGATTCATCCACACACAAATCATTACATTTGATGATTGTTCCATCTGCGGGTATCTTTACTCCCTCATAAATAAGCATCAAGTCGCCTGGAACCAGATCGACGCTGGCAATAACCGTTTCACAGCTATCACGGATAACGGTGATATGTGGGGCGGATAAGTCTTTTAAAGCTCGAAGCGTTTTATCGGTTTTCCATTCTTGAATAAAGTCAATACTGATGATGCCGAGAACAAAGACGAGCATAATTGCACCATCCCGCGGCTCACCAATAATAAAGTAGATCACTGACGCCGCAATGAGGAGTAAAAACATGGGTTCAGAAATAATGCGTAATACTTTCATGAAAAAGTCTTGTTTTTTCTGTGGGACTAACTCATTCTTCCCGTACTGTGCTTGCAGTTTTTGAGCTTGATCGGTTGTTAAGCCTTTCGTATCATGCGTATCATTCGTCACGATTGCTACCTCATTTCGGGTTGTTTTAACGAAATAACAGTGTTTTTGACAGGGGCTTATTAAATCGGTCTATATAATAGAGAAAAAATCACATGAAGGCAGATGGAAAAGATCGCAATTGAATTATATCAAGCAAGAATTGAGTGGGTCTAGAGCCGTTAGAAGCGAATGCTATTGCTCCAAACTCTCTTGCTTGATTTGGTCTATTCGTTTTTTTCCCCATTCGTACATCATCTCGACAATGGGCAATAATGTCATCCCCAGTTCGGTCATTGAATATTCGACTTTCGGAGGAACTTCCGGAAACACTTTTCTTTGAACAATTTCATCTTCGATTAATTCACGTAATTGATTGGTCAACATCTTATGGGATATTTTCGGGAACAGTTTTTGGAGCTCACTGAAGCGATGGGGACCTTCTACGCCTAAATGCCACAGGATAACGACTTTCCATTTGCCGCTAATGATCGATAAGGTAAGTTCTTTTTCACAATGGTAATCATGGGTAAGAATTCTCTCTTTTATCTCTTTTCTTAACGTATCGGCCACTGGAATCGCTCCTTTACTTATTAGTAACCATATGGTAACCTCCGCACCGAAAAGTGCATTCTTCACAATAAAATGAACCGCTTGTAGAATGAATGAAAGCTTAGAGTCAAATCTTACTAATTATTCCACAAGATCAATTTTACCAAACTCAACTGACAGAAAGCTAAAGGAGAGAATACGATGCAAACAATCGCTGGGAAAGTAGCGTTAATTACAGGAGCGGGGCGCGGAATTGGACGTGCAACGGCAATAGCGTTTGCGCAAGAAGGCATTCATGTTGGACTTGTTGGACGTACGCCTGAAAGTTTACGGCAGGTAGCTGAGGAACTTAAACAGTATGATGTGAATGTAGCGATCGCTGCGGCAAATGTAGCGGATTTGGACTCGATCACCTCAGCTGTTGAAGCGATTCGTGGCGAGCTCGGTGCAATCGATATCTTAGTGAACAATGCCGGGATTGCAAAATTCGGTAACTTCATGGACTTAACGCCTGAAGAATGGACAAATATAATCGATGTCAACGTTAAAGGTGTGTACTACACAACACGTGCGGTATTACCGGAAATGATGGAACGCAACACAGGTGATATCATCAATATCTCATCGACAGCCGGTCAAAAGGGCGCGCCGATTACGAGTGCCTATTCGGCATCAAAGGCTGCTGTTATCGGACTAAGCGAGTCATTAATGCTTGAAGTCCGCAAGAAAAATATTCGGGTTACAACGTTAACGCCAAGCACGGTTGCGACAGATATGGCTATTGAGCTAAACCTGACGAACGGCAATCCAGAAACGGTGATGCAGCCGGAAGACTTGGCGGACTTAATGGTAGCGCAGCTCAAACTTCATCCACGCGTTGTAGTAAAACATGCCGGACTTTGGTCAACTAACCCATAATCGTACGCAGCAGGCTGGGACGAATTCCCCCAGAAGAATACCCGAAAAAGGTATAGAAGATTGTTTTCCTACTATAATCAACCCAAGTGCTGTCTCGAAAAGTCTAAAAAGACGGGGAGGCAGCACTTACATATAGACGTATCCTGCAAAAAAGCCCGAAGCTTCACTTTCGGGTTTTTTCGCTTTTCAAATACGTATTTCACCTGATATTTCTATTCAGAGGCAGCAACTATACTTGAATCTGATCACCACCATTCCTTCACATTTGAGCATGAAAAGCAACGACGACATGGTTACCTCAGGCAGATCAGCTCGCGACAAGATGGAGTGGATCTATGGTTTTAATAAGGGAGGATGCAAATGAAACAGGATCGAGAATCCTACCAGTATGACACATGGAAGGATAGAGAAACCGAGCTGCAGCGATTGCGGAGACAGGCCACACTTTTGACAAAAAAAGAACTGGATGCGCTGCACCGCTTTGGATTGCGGGATGGAATGAGTGTGCTGGACGCTGCTTGTGGCCCAGGACAGTTTTCAGCCACACTGTCGAGTGTTCTGCCTAACAGCAAGATTGTTGGAATCGATATCAATGAAACCTTGCTTGAAGAAGCCAAACGAATGGTCGAAGCGGGGGATACCAAGCTTTTGTTTGAGCAAGCTGATGTGTATGATTTACCGTTTTGTGAGGAGTTTGACTTTATTTATTGCCGATTATTGTTTCAGCATCTGTCCAATCCCCAAAAAGCATTGCAATCCCTTAATAAAGCACTGCGACCGAATGGGATTCTCTGCATCATGGATATTGATGATGAGTGGCTGGCAATCGAACCTGCTGTGCCGTCCTTCGAGTATTTGCGCGAACGTTCATGCGAATACCAGGCATTCCTGGGCGGCGACCGAAGGGTGGGCAAGAAGCTCCGCAATTATTTGAAGCATGCCGGGTTTGCCCACCTACAAGTGGATCTGTTACCGACAAATACAGATGAAATTGGCATGGAACTGTTCATCGACATTATCGCCACCTTCCGTGTGGAACAGGCAAGGAATTTAGGGGTGCAGGATGCCGACAAGTATTTGCAGCAGCTTAGAGATACAGCGCGAGAGAACGATTTGTTCGGCATCGTCGCTCCCTTTGTCGTGGCAGGTCGAAAAGAGTGGGAATCGACGGAGAGGGGCTAACGGATATGAACAAAACCGAAAGAAAACCGATTGTCTACCGAAAAGTACGAACCGAATCGGAAGCTGAACAAGTCTACCGATTGCGATACGAGATTTATGTGCGAGAGTTTGGTTGGGCCTATCAGGCGGATCATGAGCAGGAGCTGTTTCATGATGTCATGGATGAGTGGGGGCATTGCTTTTACGCGATGAGAGATTCGGAGATGATCGCTACATCACGCGTGAACATTGGCAGGGCAGACGATTTTTCCTCTTACTACCGTCAAAAACTGCTGCTGGACAACTTTCAGCAGTATCGTCCGGGTGAGCCTATTCTCGCAGTGGGAACGCGTTATGCTCTTCGAGAGAGCTATCGCAATACGAAGGTGCTTTTGAAGATGCTTGAATCGGTAGTTGATCAGGCCGTCAGAGATGGCGCTCATTTTTTCTTAATTGCGAGCCATGAAAGATTGGTCCCCCTCTATCAGAGGTTAGGTTGGAGACAATATGCAGCTCCATTTGATGATGGGATTGCCTGTCAGTATCCGATGGTGCTGGTTCTGGACGATATCGCCTACTTGCGGGAGCAGAAGTCTTTTTTACTGGCAGCGCTTGTGCAGCGGGAGGTCGACCCGAACGCTGTCAGTTGGTTGCTGGAGCAGGAGCATGATGGATTTGCCCTGATAGATTGAACAATCAGCCACTCAACAAACATATATGAAAAACGCACAGGAATCATCGCTGTGCGTTTTGGTGTTTTGACGCGAAAAAGCAATCCCCTGACGAGCAGGGTGTGAAGCACGATCCCCAGTCCTGTACGACAGGAAGGTGCGAATCGACAGCAATAAGTAAAACGTTTTTTCGTTTCTGCAGCTTTTTCAAGGGTAGCGAGATGTTGTAACAAGTGGCAAACGGTTTGTCAGCCTTGTCACTTTGGTGTTGCGTATGCTGCTCATGTGCAACTCATTGTTGTCAAAAATGGCAAACAAAATGCCAACAATGACAGCGAAGTCTGCCCCGCATGACGGGATCGGCCGGCACAATCGAAATGATTGTCAGGCAATTTTTGCGGTTACAGCGCTCTTTTTAGATAATAAGAGGAGTTGGCACAGTGATTGCATAATAAGAGTGGCGTAAGCACAAGAGAACACATCTGTAGGAGGGAACGTTACGACCATGCTCAGCACAAATGACGTTTTTAATCTCGAAGGGAAAGTTGCATTGGTCACAGGCGGTGCCTCTGGCATCGGATATGCCACTGCCCAAAGACTGGCGCAGTTTGGAGTAAAAGTCATGCTGCTCGACATCAATGAGGAACAAGGGAAGAAAGCAGCTGCCGATATTGAAGCCGATGGGGGAATCGCTGAATTTTATCAATGCAACGTCGTGTCGCAGGAAAACTGCCGCACAGTTGTAGAGGCGATTGAAGCCAAATACGGCCGTATCGATGTGCTGTTCAACAACGCCGGTGTCATCCGCCGCAAAACTGTGGTGGAGCTGGAAGAGCGCGATTGGGATCTCGTGATCGATGTCTCGTTGAAAGGCGCATACAACCTGTCCAAGTTCGCCATTCCGGTCATGGCCAAAAACGGCGGCGGCAGCATCATCAACACCGGCTCGGGCTGGGGCATCAAAGGCGGCGACAAGGCAGCAGCGTACTGCGCTGCAAAAGCGGGCGTCGTCAACCTGACCCGCGCGATGGCCATCGACCATGGCCCGGAAAATATCCGTGTCAACTGCGTCTCCCCCGGCGATACCGATACACCGCTTCTGCGGGAGGAAGCACGCCAGTTGAACAAGGAGGAAAGCTCCTTCCTCGTCTCCTCGGCGCAAGGCCGTCCGTTGGAGCGACTTGGCACACCGCGTGATATTGCCAATGCAGTGCTCTTTTTCGCAAGCGATCTGTCGTCTTGGGTAACCGGCTCCGTTCTGGTTGTCGACGGCGGAGGACTGGCGTAAAGAATATAGAAGTCATCATTTTTCTCAAATTGGAGGGTAATGAAAAGATGAGCCAAAACCGTTTTGCACACCCGTACATTCCCAACTCGGTGCCGGAGGTCAAGGAGCAAATGCTCCGCGAGATCGGCATGAGCGATATTGAAGAGATTTTTGCCGATATCCCGAAAGAACTTCGTTTGAAAGAAAAAATGAATATTCCCGAGCCGCTGACCGAATATGAGCTCGAGCGTCACGTCAACAAGCTGATGAACAAGAACGTGACCACAAAGGAAAACATCTCTTTCCTGGGTGCAGGCTGCTGGCCGCACTTCATTCCGGCTGTTTGCGACGAGGTTAATTCCCGCTCCGAGTTTTTGACGGCATATGCAGGCGAGCCATACGAAGACAAAGGTCGCTTCCAGGCGCTGTTCGAGTACCAGAGCCTGGTTGCCGAGCTTGTGGACATGGATGTTGTCAACGTTCCGACCTTTGACTGGGCACAGGCCGCTTCCACCTCGCTGCGCATGGCTTCCCGTATTACCAAGCGCACCGAGCTGCTTGTCGCTCGCAACATCAACCCTGACAAGCTACTCATTATGAAAAACTACACCTCTCCTGACCTGAAAATCACGCTGATCGACTTCCAGGATGAGAACGGCATGCTTTGCCTCGACGATCTGAAAGCGAAGCTGAATGACAACGTGGCTGCGGTTTATTTCGAGAACCCGACCTTCCTCGGGACGATCGAAGCAAACGGACAGCATATCGCGGAGCTGGCGAAAGCGGCAGGTGCAATCTGCGTAGTGGGTGTAGACCCAATCTCGCTCGGTGTACTTGAGGCGCCAGCCAACTACGGTGCGGACATCACCTGCGGCGATCTGCAGCCGCTTGGCGTTCATATGCACTATGGCGGTGGACAGTCCGGCTTCATCGCAACCCACGACGATCCGACGTTTGTCATGGAATATCCGTCCCGTCTGTTCGGAATTGCGCCGACTGAAGTGGAAGGCGAGTATGGCTTCGGTGACGTTGCGTACGACCGTACGTCCTTCGCGAAGCGCGAAAAAGGAAAAGAATCCGTCGGTACGCAAACCGCGCTGTGGGGCATCACTGCCGGTGTTTATTTGGCGACGATGGGGCCACACGGCATGCACGAAGTCGGTCAAGGCATCATGCAGCGTTCCCAGTATGCAGCGAAGAAATTGGCAGAAATTTCGGGCGTGCGCGTCAAATTCAACGCAGCGTTCTTCAAGGAATTCCTCGTCGACTTCAGCCAAACGGGCAAAACCGTAAAGCAAATCAATGAGGCGCTCCTGGCAAAAGGCATCTTCGGCGGAGCGGACATGTCGAATCATTATCCGGAGCTGGGCCAATGCGCGCTCTATTGCGTCACAGAAGTCCACACCAAGGAAGAAATCGACGAGCTGGTTGCAGCAATCAAGAGCGTTTTGTAGGCCACAAGCACGCAACATACCGTGAGAAGGAGACGATGGACAGATGAAACGTATTCCCCGTGACCATAAAGTAAGAAAATTCCACCAGGCAAAATGGGATGAGCCCGTCATTTTTGAACTGAGCCAGCCAGGAGAGCGCGGCGTGGAGGTTCCACGCGTCGAGCAGGCGATTGTCAGCGAAGTAGGAGACGGAATCTCCCAAATCCCTGCAGGGCTTGCCCGCAAGAAAAAGCCGAACCTTCCGGAAATCAGCCAGATGCGCGTAATCCGTCACTATTTCCGCCTTTCCCAGGAAGTGCTGGGGGCCGATTTCAACGTGGAGATGGGCCAAGGTACGTGCACAATGAAATATTCGCCGAAAATCAACGAGCGTTTTGCCCGTTCGCCGAAAATGGCTGAACTGCATCCGCTTCAGGATGTTTCGACCGTGCAAGGCATGCTGGAAATGACCTACAAGCTGGATTTGTTCATGCGTGAAGTATCCGGCATGGACAGCTTCTCCTTCCAGCCGGGCAGCGGTACGCAGGCGTTGTTCACACAAGCGTCGATCGTGCGCAAGTATCATGAATCCCGCGGAGAGGGAGAGCAGCGCAACGAGTACATCACGACCAACTATTCCCACCCGTCCCAGGCGGCAACCGCTGCGGTAAAAGGCTTCAAGATCATTTACTGCCCGGCAGACGAGAACGGCTATCCAGACATCGAAAAGCTGAAGGAGCTCGTGTCCGAACGTACAGCGGCTTTTGCCGTAGCGAACCCGGAGGATACCGGAATTTACAACGGCCGAATCAAGGAGTTTACCGACATCGTGCATGCGGCAGGCGGTCTGTGCTGCTATGACCAGGCGAATGCCAACGGCTTGCTCGGCATCACGCGCGCCAAGGAAGCAGGCTTTGACATGTGCTTCTTCAACCTGCACAAAACGTTCTCGATCCCGCATGCGTGCGGCGGCCCTGCGACAGGCGCCATCGGTGTGACGAAAGAGCTTGAAGAGTTCCTGCCAGGTCCGCTGGTCGACTTTGACGGTGAGCGCTATTTCTACAAGCCACAAGGCCCGAATTCTATCGGCAAGGTGCGCAGCTTCGTTGGGGTACCGCCTGCGGTATTGCGTGCATATGCATGGGTTCTTGCACTGGGCGCGGAAGGCTTGGAAGAAGTGGCCAAGATCGCGTGCCTGAACAACAACTACCTGTATCACAAAATCCTGCAAATTCGCGGGGCAGGGGCACCGTTTATTCAAGGACGCCGTCTGGAGCAAGTGCGCTACAGCTGGCAGCAACTATTCGAGGAAACCGGCGTCGACACCTACGATGTGCAACGTCGTATGGCTGACTTTGCTCATCACTACTGGACCAGCCACCATCCGTACTATGTGCCGCAGCCGTTTACGCTGGAGCCGACCGAATCGTATTCCAAGGCGGAGATCGACGAATATGTTGCGGCGCTGGAGCAGATTTCCCATGAAGCGTACACCAATCCGGAAATCGTCAAAACCGCTCCACACAACAGCACGGGACACCGTGTCGAGGAGTCGGTGCTCGATGATCCACAGCAATGGGCGATCACATGGAGAGCTTACCTCAAGAAAACAGCCAATTCGTAACAAGGCGAGACTGGGCGAAGGGATCTTTCACAGATCCCGCTTCGCCTGGTCTATCTTCCGTTGCCGCACAGTAAATAATATTGTCTGATTAAAAAATTTCTTTTAAATATTACGAATATTATCTCTTTTCTTCAAAAGAGAAAAGCGATAATATGATAGTCAAACTAAT
>JBLNEJ010000504.1:0-5878 GCA_050262535.1 Clostridia bacterium | reverse complement strand
AGAATGTCAGCCTGTTCGATCAGTGTCTTTTTGTCGCGCTCGATTTGTACGCCGAATGTATCGGCCAACGATTGCAAGCGTTCATCGTCGCTGCGGTTTGTGATGAAAATGTGATCGGCAGGCACAAGCTGATTCCGCAAGATTCCGCTCAGCATGGACTCTACGATCGAGCCTGCTCCGAGAAAGCTGATTCGGCAGTTTTGGAAGGTGCTGTCTGCCATAGTGGTTGTCTGTCCCATGATGTAGTCCTCCTTGCAAAAGGTTGGTACTGCCTGTAAAGCAAATGGAAAGCGGCAGGTCAGCGTGTCATCAACGAATTTGTCCGGTTCCGCGGATGACGTATTTGGATGTGGTGAGAGCGACCAGCCCCATCGGACCGCGCGCATGCAGCTTTTGGGTGCTGATGCCGATCTCTGCGCCGAATCCGAACTCACCGCCATCGGTAAAGCGGGTTGAAGCGTTATGATAAACCGCTGCGGCGTCAACCTCGGAGAGGAAGCGAGCTGCATGGGCAGCATCGGTTGTGACGATCGCCTCGGAGTGATACGTTCCGTGCAGGGCAATATGCTCAAGCGCTTCGTCGAGTGAAGAAACCGTGCGCACGGCCATAATCAGGTCGAGAAACTCACCGTCAAAATCGGTTTCATCGGCAACCTGCAAAATGGAAGCCAGTTCAGGATGCAGGCTGCGCGTCTGTTCGCAAGCACGCAGCTCGACACCTGCAGCATGCAAGTGGGAAAGCAGCTTTTGCTGATCTTCCAGTGGCCAATTCTTGTGCAAAAGCAGCGTTTCCGCCGCATTGCAGACAGCGGGACGAGAGGTTTTGGCATTGATGACGATAGCATCCGCCATCTCGTATTCCGCGCTTTCATCTACGAAAATGTGGCAGTTGCCGACACCGGTTTCCAAAACAGGGACGGTGGACGTGCTAACCACACGCTTGATCAGCTCGGCACCACCCCGGGGGATGATCACGTCGATCAATCCGTTCAGCGTACAAAGCGCATCGACGGATTCATGCTCCACAATCGCCAGGTATTGTACGGCATCGCTTGGCAGACCAAGCGACTGAAGCGCTCGATGAATGCTGGCGACAATAGCCAGATTGGAGTTCAGTGCGGTGCGACTTCCCCTCAGCACGATGGCGTTGCCGGTTTTCAAGGCAATCGCCGCAGAGTCGAGGGTGACATTCGGACGCGCTTCATAGACCATGCCGATGACGCCAAGCGGTACGCGCACCTGTTCAATTTCAAGGCCATTTGGACGGGTCCACGCTGTAATTGTTTCGCCAACAGGATCCTGCTGGGCAGCAAGCTCTTCCAAGCTTGTGATCAGCCCGTCGATTCGTTTGTCATCCAGCCGCAGGCGGTCAATGTAGCTTTCAAGCGGGTTTGCAGCGCGTGAATGCTGTACATCGCGTTCGTTTGCAGCGAGAATCTCCGCGCGATCCTGATCAAGCTGTTTGCCGATGGCGATCAGGGCGGCATCTTTTTGTTCCCGCGTCAGCCGAGCCAATTGGCGGGAAGCTTGCTTCGCCAAGCGCGCCTGAGCTTCAACACGGCTTCTGATGTCACTCATAAATATCTCTCCCTCTTGGTTTACGTTTATTCTTATCGAGTTGATGGATTCGTTTTGAGCGGAATCGTTTGTGCCGGTGTCCACTGATCCCGGTGAATAACCGTGCCGTTGCGCTTTTCGCATCCTTCGGGGGCCAGACTGGCACGCAGATCGCTTGCGGCAATACGGCTGATCCCGCGTCCGATGAACGTATCCTCATCGGTGTATACCTCGACAACATCTCCCTGCTGGAAGGAACCTGCAACCTCCTTCACACCTGCAACGAGCAGGCTGCTGCGCTTTTTCAAAATCGCTTCAGCGGCTCCGTGATCGACATAAATTTGCCCGCGGGTCGGGGAGTGCAGCGCGATCCATTGCTTGCGGGTCGGCAGGTTGGGAGGTGGCGCAATTCCATCGGCATAGCCGACATAGGTGCCGTTTCCTTCTCCTGCGACAATCGACAGCAAGTCGGTTGCAGCGGTCATGCAGCCGATGAAGGTGGGGAGTCCAAGACCTTGCGCTGTCTTGGCGGCGATCAGCTTGGAGCGCATGCCGCCCGTTCCGAGACTGCCGGCATCACCTGCCAATGCTTCGATTTCCGGCGTCACCTCGTCCAGATAAGGAATGCGCATCGCATCGTCATGCTTGCGCGGGTCCTTGTCATACAGCCCGTTCGTATCCGTCAGGATGATATAGAGATCTGCGTGCACGAGACCGGCTACCAATGCGCCCAACATGTCGTTGTCACCAAAGGTAAGCTCGGCTACGGACACCGTATCGTTTTCATTGATGATTGGCACAATTTTTTTGCCTAGCAAGAGCGACAGCGTCTCGAAGGCGTGCTGATATCGCTCGCGATCCGAGAAGTCGTCTCTGGTCAGCAAAATTTGTGCGATAGTCGTACTGTGCGCGGCGAACAGATCGGAGTATTTTTGCATCAGCATGCTTTGCCCGATCGCCGCTGCTGCCTGCTTCGCAACCAGCGTTCGCGGTCGTTGCTGGTAGCCGAGCATCCGGTATCCGCTTGCCACCGCTCCGGAAGAAACCAACACAATTTCATGTCCGCGTTCCCGCAAAAGCTGGATCGCATCTACCAGCCGGGACATTTTGGCGGGATCACAGCCTCCTTGCGCTGCTGCCAATGAGCTGCTGCCTACTTTTACGACGATTCGCTGCTTCGTTTTTTTCATGCTTCATCTCTCCTTGTCTGCCGCGAAAGAATAAATAAAAAAACCCTTCCATCCCTAAAATAAGGACGAAAGGGTTACTCTCGCGGTACCACCTTAATTGACGGCATGCCAAACAAGCAGCCATCCGACTTTTCGCTCCAATTGAAATCAAGAGCGCTTTCCTTGATAACAGGGGAAAGAATCCTGTCTAGGTTATCCCTAGCCCTCAGGGATGGGTTCAAACCGGTTCACGGGCGAAATCTCACAGCCAACGGATTTCACTTTCTGGACCTGAAGGACGGTTCTACTATTTCCCTTCAACGCGTTACCTCATATTTAGTTAGTAATTATGCCGAAAGGTGCGGTGGTATGTCAAGGGATAACGAAACATTTATCAGTCAAATAATTCTTTCTTGAAAGCGCCGGAGCGTTTGCTGATTTTGTATTTCTTTGTTTTCGCGTCTTTCGTCAAGCGGTACGTAACGGTTCGCTCGGTGGCGAGAGAGGGCAGGGTTGCATCGCTGACGACGGCCACAAGCTCCTTTCCGGTATTTTGTACCGACGTGTTGCGCGAGTAAATGATCATCGGCTTATCGGGGAATTGGGCGGCCAGATAGACTTTGTTTTTGACCAGCTTGGTCGGGAGCTTGTTGTACATTTTTTCGGCGATCGATTTTGCCCAAAAGCGGGAAAAATGGGTTACGATCTTTTCTTTGGTGTCCAGGTTTTTCGGCAGCTGCCGATACGTAACGTCGTCCTCCTTGACCGACTTGCCATTTTCCATGGATGCGGCGGCAAAATGCAAGTCTTCCACAACCCGCTCCGCACGATTTAAAAAAAGCAGCATATCCTGCTTATGGGCACCGGGATTGTCAAGCGCTGCCGGTTTTTTCTTCTTTTCAAGCTGTTTGGGATTCGTTAATCCTTTCATCTGAAGCTGGTTGCTGCCGCAGCCCACGAGCAGTACAAGTGAGAGCAGCGAGAACAGCGCGATCGCCTTTTTCATGGAAAAAAAGTCCCCCTTGCTGTAATCTGAGTATTTTCTAGGGTACGAAAGAGGGAGCGGGACTAAACGAGTTAATCATTTCCTTCCACAAAGACTTGTTTGTTGACAAAATGTCCTCTATCATGGAGTAAGTAGAAATGAGAATCCTGCGTAGAGGTGAAATCATGTTCGGATTGGGCAAAAAGGCCAAAAAACTCGATACACACGATATGCTGCTGATCAAAACCGCTGAAGGCAAAAATCGCAGCTTTTATCAAGTAACGTTCCCAAGCTTTGTCGGTGGAGACATCGTCAGCATGCTGCAAAAGCTGCAAAAATCGGCGTACAACAAGCCGGAATTCCTCGGTGAAATCGGCGGCTTTCATATCATTACACATATTGAAGGGTTTATGTCTGTTGAGGTAATGGACGAGGGCGATTTGGAAGCACACCCGCTGCAAATCCAGGATTTTGCCAACGTGCTCTTGCGCCGTCTGGAAGCGTTGGATGAAAACGGAGACATGGAAGAATCCGAAGATCTGGCGTTTATCATGGGGGAACTGACAATGCTGCGCGACGGCAGTTTTGTTCCGCAACAATAGGGAAAAGACGATTGCAAGCGTTACAGGTTTGGTTTACAATATTTTTGTAACGATCTGATGCATGAACAAAAAGCAAACATTCCGCATATTTCCGTGGAATGTTTTTTTACCCCAAGAAAGTGAATGAGCATTCATTCAAAAAGTGCAAAAGGAGGTTGTTTCTCGATGGAACGCAAAATTCGCAAAGCCGCTGTGCTTGGCTCAGGCGTCATGGGAGCAGGCATCGCCGCCCATTTGGCCAATGTCGGAATCCCCGTGTATCTGCTTGATATTGCGCCGCGCGAGCTGACGGAGGAAGAGAGCAAGAAAGGCTTGACGCTGGAGAGTCCAGCTGTTCGCAACCGGATTGTCCAGCAAGGGAAGGACCGCTTGCTCAAGGAAAAGCCTGCCCCGCTTGCGATCAAGGAAAATATCAACCTGATCACGGTCGGCAATCTGGAAGACCATCTGTCTTATTTGGGCGAAGTGGATTGGATCATCGAGGTTGTGGTTGAGAATCTGGATGTGAAGAAAAAGGTTTTTGCCATGGTGGAACAGCATCGCAAGCCGGGCTCCATCGTCTCCTCGAACACCTCCGGCATTTCCATCAATGCAATGAGTGAAGGGCGTTCCGATGAGTTCCGCGCTCATTTCCTCGGCACTCACTTTTTTAATCCGCCTCGTTATCTGAAGCTTCTGGAGATTATCCCTGGCGCTTCGACTTCACCAGAGATCGTCTCCTTCATGATGCATTTTGGTTCGCATGTCCTTGGAAAAGGCACGGTTTTGTGCAAGGACACCGTCAACTTCATCGCCAACCGCATCGGTACATACAGCATGCAGGTAATGCTGCATGAGATGCTCCGGCTCGATCTTTCCATCGATGAAGTGGATGCGCTTACAGGCCCGGCCATCGGGCGGCCAAAAAGCGCGACATTCAGCACGTTCGATGTAGTCGGGCTCGACACCTACGTGCATGTCGCCAACAACGTCCGTATCAATAGTGATGACCCGATCGACCACGAAGCATTCAAAATTCCCGAATTTGTCCTAAAAATGGTTGAAAACCGCTGGCTCGGTCGCAAATCCGGGCAAGGCTTCTACAAACAGGTGAAAACCGCGCAGGGCAAGGAAATTCTTGCGCTTGACTACCATACATTTGAATATCGCCCAAAGGTAAAAGCAGCATTCCCGTCGCTTGAAGCCGCAAAGGTCGCAAAAACATTGCCGGAAAAGCTGAAGGCACTGGCCTATGGCAAGGACAAGGGAAGCGAATTCGTCTGGACGAACCTGAAAAAAATGCTCGTCTACGCAGCAGCGAAATTGTCCGAAATTGCTGACGATATCCCGTCGATCGACCGTGCGATCAAATGGGGCTTCGCTTGGGAAATGGGGCCGTTTGAAATCTGGGATGCGATCGGCGTCGAGAAATCGGTCGCACGGATGCGTGAAGAGGGCGAACCGATTCCAAAGCTGGTGGAGGACCTGCTGGCAAGCGGCAAAACATCGTTTTATGAGAAACAAGAAGGAAGCTTGTACGCTTTTGTCATAGGCGGGCAATACGCCAAGGTGGAGGAACCGAAAGA